>JAIHTM010000087.1 GCA_022713905.1 Collinsella sp. | reverse complement strand
TTCTGCTGCGCCCATGAGGCGCGCAGGAGCTTCAGCTGGTTGATCTCGTTCTCCAATGTCATGCGGCGTTGGATGTCGGGGTCGCCGGTGGCCAGCGCCTTGATGTTGGCGAGGGTCACCACGTCGGCGTCGAGGTCCACGGCCTCGCGGGCGGGGCTCTTCGAGCTCATGAGCTGGCTGATGAACCGCTGCTTGCGTTCCACGGTCTGGTAGCTGTACGCGTCGAACGTGCCCTTGGTCACGTACCGGTAGTCGCGCACGTGGTCGTACGTGTTGCCCTGGCGCTGGATTCGGCCGAGGCGCTGTTCCAGGTCGGCGGGCCTCCATGGGCAGTCGAGGTCGTGGATCGCGGCGAGGCGTTCCTGCACGTTGGTGCCGGTGCCGAGCTTCTGGGTGCTTCCCATCAGCACGCGGATCTCGCCGGATCTGACTTTGGCGAACAGTTGCTCGCGTCTGGCGGGGTTGTCGCCGGCGTCGTGCACGAACGCTATCTGCTCGGCGGGCACGCCCAATTGGATGAGGCGGTCCTTGAGGTCCTGGTAGGCGTTCCATCCGCCCGACGCGGGCGTGCTCGAGTCGCAGAAGACGAGCTGCGTGCCCAGGCGTGGCGTCTCCTCCTGCCAGATCCGGACGACGTTCTCGGCGCATGCCTGGATCTTGCCGTTCTCCAGGGGGCGGTCGTTCTCGTGGCCTTTGAGGAGCTTGGGGTCGAGGGCGATCTTTCGCCCGTCGCCAGTGATCCGCAGGAGGTTGTCGACCTCCGGCGGCACGTCGCCGTCGCGCACGAGGTCGGCCCTGTCGGACAGTTCCTCCATCTCCTTCTTCTGGCGGTCGGTGATGGGCACGGGGACGGGCACCTGCTCCAGTTCGGGCAGCGGCAGCTGGATGTCGTCGTTGGTGATCATGTCGGTGAACTGCTTCACCGCGTTCATCAGTTCGGGCAGGTTCTGGAAGCGCGCGAACCTTTGCTTGACCTGGAATCCGTTGCCTTCGGGCTTCAGTTCCACGGTGGGTACTACCTGGCCGTAGGCGCCAGCCCATGCGGCGAACGTGTCGAGGCCCTGGGCCTTGAGGGTTCCGGGCGCGAGGTAGCGCTGCATGTTGTACAGCTCGCTCATGGAGTTGGAGACCGGCGTGCCGGTCATGAACGCGATGTTGCCTCCGTGCCTGGCCTCGCGCAGCCATTCGCATTTGTCGAGCAGGTCCTCGCATTTCGCGGCGGACGACAGTTGCATGCCCAGGTCGGCGGATGCGACGGGCACGCCGAGGTTCTTGAAGTGGTGGGCCTCGTCGATGATGAGCATGTCCACGCCAAGAGATTCGAACTCGATGCCCGCCAGTGCCTTGTCGTCGCGCGACTCCTTGCCGTCTCGCAGGCGCTGCATGGCGGTCTCGGCGCTTTTGCGCGCCGCCTCCAGCCGTTTGACGGTGGGGTCCTTGTCGCCTCTGGCCTTGGCGGCGGCCTCGACGGCCTGGGCGAACTCGTCGACGCGGGCGCGCATGTTCCTCAGCCGTCGTTCCTTGCTGACGTGCAGCTGGCTGAACCGGCTCTCCGGCACGATCACCGCATCCCAGTCGCCGGTGGCGACCCGGCCCCAGAAGCGTCTCACCGATTCGGGGTTGCGTTGCGCGTCCTTGTCCATGACGAGGACCCGTCCGGCCGGATAGAGCCTGAGCACGTCGCCGGCCCACTGGTCCACGAGGTGGTTGGGGACCACGAGCATCGGCTTGGACGCCTTGCCGAGACGTTTCGCCTCGTGGGAGAGGGCGACGCCCTCGAACGTCTTGCCGGCTCCGACGACGTGCGCGATGAGGGTCCCCTCGTCGCTGCGCAGGGCGCGGGCCACCGCGTCCTTCTGATGCGGACGCAGGGCGACGCCGTGGGCGATGCCGGGCGTGGTCAGGTAGGATCCGTCGACGTGGCGGGGCCGCATGCCGTTGAATCTGCGGTTGTACAGGGCGGTGAGCCTTTGCGCGCGGTCGGGGTCCTTGAACACCCATTGGTTCCACGCGTCGCGGATCGCGTTGGCCTTCTCGATGGCGGCCATCGTGGCCTTCTGGTCCTTGACCCGTTTGGGCTTGCCGGACGCCGTGGTCTCCGTGGGGGAGTCCTTGGTGACGGTGATCTGCGCGTTGTCCAGGCACGCCTCCAGCAGTTGGAACGGGTTGCGGTCCTCGGTGCCGTACGTCCTTGCTGCCTTGTAGTCGATGTCGCCGCCGCCCGAGTAGCCGACGCGCCATTGTCCGAGCTGGGGGATCCAGTCGACCGAGTACTGGGAGAGCTTGCCGGGCGTGAGCCCGTGGCCGCGCACGTCGAACGTCTCCATCATGAAGTCGTGGACGTCCCTGGCGGGGATCCACGGGGCCCCAGCGGCGCCTTGATCTGCTCGGTCTCCAGCGGGGTGGGCTGTACGCGTTCCAGCAGATCGGCCACGTGTTCGAGCCGTTCCGCGTCCGTCTGGTCGGCGCGCGCGGCCTCGGCGTGCTCCGGCTGCTCCCGCCATTGTCCGAGCTGTTCCTCGCGGCGTGCGCGGAACGCCTGGTAGTCGTCGGGGCGCGCGTCGATGGCGCGTGGCGGCGCGCCGTAGGCGTCGTGTGCCGCTCCCTGGCGCAGGTCGGGCAGGTCGCGGGCGATGCCCCAGATCCATTCGCTGACCGACATGTCGGTGGCGAGCCGTTCGGCGAGCCGCGTGGGGTCGTCGGTGCCGGGCATGAGACGGCGTGCCATCGCGCCGATGGTCGTGTCCGTCCATATCGTGCTGCCATGCTCGTCGTGGGCCGAATAGCTCTCGAACAGGTTGGAGAGGATCGCGGTCTTGTCGGCGGTTTCGAGCCGGTCGGTGTGGGCGATCTTGTGGACGAACAGGGCGAGGTCCCTGACGGGCATGCGCCGGTCGGCGAGGATCGGCGCGTAGTGCTGTGGCGCGTCGCCGTCGCGCCATGTCCAGCACAATGCGTCCCACAGTGGGCTGGTGCCGTGCGATCGGTGCCATGCCGGCGCGTGCCACGGCTTCCGCTCTCCGGTGTCGGATCGTTCGAGGGTGACGCGTGAGTGGCGCTCGGGCAGTTCCTCCACCGCCCGCCAGGCGAGGGCGAGGACGAGTTCCGGGTTGCGGTTCCAGCCCATGGTCCATCCGTGCCGTCCGTCGTTGATGCGTTCGATGACCGGCGTCGGATCCCTGTAGGATTCGGCGGCGTACGGGTCCGTGAGGCTGCGCCACACGTCCGTTCCCGCGGTGTCGATCCATTCGCGTGCCTGCTCTATGGCGGGCATGTCCTCCGATGTCGCGTAGGTGGATGCCGCGAACTCCGTCATGGCCTCGCGTGCCGCCCGGCGTCTGAGGTGTTCGGCCATGGCCGTGACGTGGTCGAGCTTCGTCCCCACGTCTCCGGCGAGGTAGTCCTCGGCGGGCATGACCTCGCCGGTGTCCGGGTCACGGATGATGCGGTCGCCCAGACCGGTCTCGGCCTCCTCGACGGTGGTGTCGGCCAGGCGCGCGATGAGTTCCAGGTCGACCCCGCCGGCGCGGTCGAGACTGATGTCCAGCGCGTCGTCCAGGCTGTCGGCGTGGTCGGGCATGGGCGGCACCGGACTGATGGTCCGCTGCGAGAGGCATTTCGCCTTGCCGGCGAACCTTCCCTTTTCGTCGGTCTCCTCCAATGCCATGACGAGATGGCAGCCGGATTCCTCGCCGCTGTAGGCGCGCCGGTTGGCGCGGTCGCACAGTCGGCCGAACTTGCCGGCGAACCGGTCGTATGCCCGGTCGAGCTCGGCGCGCTTGTCCTCCACGAGAGGGTCGTCCACGCGGGCGGGGTCGAGTTCGAGACGTTGGAGCTCGCGCGCCAGGTCGCGCAGGCGGATCATGCCGCGCTGGTCGACGGAGTATTCGAACGGTGCCACGTGGTCCGGCCGGACCGTGATCTCCGCCCGTCCGTCCGGTTCCGTCCCGCCCAGCGTCAGCGGTCTTCCGTGGGCGATCTGCGTGGTGAGCAGTTCGCGGAGCCGGTCGCCGACCTGTTCCGCGTCGCCCTGGAAGACGACGTCGGAGTCGCCGCCGAACCGTCCGATCACCGGTCTGATGTCGCCCACCGCGTGCGCGGCCATGTCGCCGGCGACCGCCTGGTTGACGTTGACGGTGACGTCCTGGTATCCGGGCACGGCGATCGGCGTGGAGTGGATCCATGCCTCGTCGGGCGTGCGGTCGAGCGTCCGTTCGCGTCTGCGCAGCACGAGCACGTCGGTGACGGCCTCGGTGCCGGCCTGACGGGCGAACGTCGAGGAAGGCAGGCGCACCACGCCGACGAGCTCGGCCTTCCTCGCGAGGTCGGCGCGCATGGTCTCGGAGCGTTTGTCGAGCGTGTACCTGCTGGTCAGCAGCATGGCGACGCCGCCCGGGCGCAGCGCGTCCACCGAGCGTTCGATGAAGTAGTCGTGCAGGGGAAGACGGGACGTGCCGCCGTCCATGGTCCGGTAGTCGAGGCTGATGTCGCCCGAATAGGGCACGTTGCCGATGGCCAGGTCGAATCCCGGGTGGATGGTGCAGTCCGCGAGGTCCGCGTTGAGGATGGTGGCGTCCGGGTTCAGCGCGGCCGCGATGCGCGCGCTGATCGGATCGAGTTCCACGCCGGACACGTGCGCGTGGGCGTCGTCCGGGATGCCGGCCATGAAATTGCCGGTGCCGCACCCGGGCTCCAGCACCTGGATCGGTGTGCTTCCGATGTCGAGCGCGTCCCACATGGCCCTGACCACGGGGCCGGGCGTGTAGTAGGCGGTCAGTGTGGAGGCGCGCGCCTGCGCGTACTCGTCGTCGTCGAGCAGGTCGCGGATCTCGGCGTTCAGCCCGGCCCATTCGGGCTTGTCGGAGAACGCGTCCGCGCATCCGCCCCATCCCGAGTATCCGCGCAGCGCGTCCAGCTGCTCCGCGGAGAGCGGCTCGTCGCCGTTCCCGTCGAGCGCCTTGAGCGTCCGGATCGCGCGGATGTTCGCCTCGGCGCGTTCGCGGGGCGAACGCGCGCGCTGCGCGTCGAGGGATGCTAGAAGCTCTCCACGATCTCGTGGATCGCCATGCTCATCGACTCCGCCTGCGCCTCGTTTATCCCGTTGAGCCGGTCCAGATCGGTCATCTGGGGTGCCGCCTTCAGGCAGTCCGTCCGGTTGAGCAGGTGCCTGGACTCCATCAGCCGGTCCATGATCTGCGCCTGGCGTTCCCTCGTTCGCTCCTCGATGTCCCGCAGATGCTCCTCGAGCACGTTGGCCATCATCATCTCCCTGAACTGCTGCGGATGGTTGTCCATCAGCCAGTTGATGCGCATGTTCTGGATTCCGTGCAGGCTGCTGCGGGTGAACACCTTGTACGGCAGCGCCCACTTGTTGAACAGTTCCGGATGCGCCGCCCGGCGCTGCTCCATCGCCTTGAGGTTCTTCTCGTAGCGTGCCTTGAGCTGCGGGTCGGTCCATGTCATCTCGTCCATCGTCGTTCCTTTCCTTAGTGTTGTTTTCCATGCCGGAGGATTGTGTGAAACGTTTTACCACAGGTTGCGGCGTGGTTTCGCCGGGCGTGGCGGCGCCGACTCCGAGACTGTTCTCGGCGGCGATCCTCGCATCCCGTCGGCCGAGTCCGCGGAGCCGGTTCTCCCGGTATTCGGCCGCGACGGCGGCTATCGTCTCGTCGTCCGCTCCGCGTGCGCGGAGCCGTTGCACCGCGGTGTGGCCCACCGTTATCTCGTATCCGCGCACCTGTTCCGCCGTCCTGTCGGCCTGCTTCCGCTCCTCCTCGAGAATGCCGAACAGGTCGAGCTGTTCGTATTCGGCCGAGGCGGTCCGTTTCGCGTATAGGCGTCTTCTCGCCATGGTCTGCTCCTTTCTTTCCTATAGGGTTTTCCGCTGTCCGCGGTTCCGGTCGGGGCCGCTGGCGGGCGGGGTGGTGTTGAGTCCGTCGAGGTTCTCCTTGAGCCTGGTCCGGAACCGGTCGAGCGTTGACTTCAGGTCCGCGTGCCGTCGTTCCGGGCCGTCATGGCGCGCCGGTTCCGGCGTTTCGGATTCCGTTTCCTGGTCGGCGGCCGGGGATGGCGATCCGGTCGTGCCGGTGGCTCGTGCCTGTTCCGTCGTCTTGTCCGGTTTCGCGCTCGTGGGGGTGGACGTCCTGCCGGCTTCCGGCGCGGCTTGCCCGACGGCCGGCCGGTCCCGTGTCTCGTCCGTGGATCGCGTTGGATCCTGTGTGCCGGCGAGTTCCTGGATGAGCAGTCTGGCGGCCTGGCGGCGTTGGCGGCTGGTCCACCGGTCCTTGTCCGGTCCGGCGGTCCGGTCGACGAGGCGGCGCGCCCATTTCATTGCGACGGCCGGCTTGTACGCGCCGTCGCGCTGGTATTCGGCGAACCGGCCCTGCATGCGTTCGATCTGGGGCCAGGATTCCTCTACGGTCTTCGAGGCGAGTTCCACCGATGCCGTGTCGAGCGTCTGCTCGGCGTCGCGGCTGCGTTTCTGCGCGGCGGCGATCGCCTGGACGAGCGTCTGCGGGTCGACCTGCATGGTGCGGCGTTCCGTGCCGCGGCCGGTGAACAGTTCGACCGGGGTGCCGGGTCTGAATCTGAGGTTGACGGCCCGTCCCTCGCTCTTCTGCCTCCGGTTCTTCGCGCTCATGAACATGTCGGTGGCCCAGCCGGTCAGGTCCTGTCCGTCGATGGCGGTGCCGCGGGGGAGGCCGACGATCATCTTCGGCCAGTCGCGGCCGTCCTTCGCGTGCAATATATAGGTGTGCGCGAGCCTGTTCGCCACCCATGCGTTCGGCCAGACCTGTTTCGTCGCCGCGTCCGTCCGGGCTGGCGTCTGTGTCGCGGCCGTGGGTTCGGCGGTCCGCTCCGGCTGTTCCTGCTGGGGGAGCGTGGGCGTCGGCGAGACGGGTCGGCCCTGGAGGATCGAGATGGCGGCCCGGTCGATGAACTCGTTCCAGTCCGGTGCGCGGCGTCCGTCGTTCAGGGTCAGCAGCGGCTTCTGCTCCAGTCCCGGTTTGAGCAGTCCGCTGCGCATGACGCGGCCGGTCATGCCTTGGACGACGGGTCCGCCGTCGCGTTCGCGCCAGTACTGGTATTCATCCCGGTACACGCGGCTTTGGGTGAGCAGCTCGCCGTCGCTCATGGCTTTCGCGGGGAAGGCTTCTCTCATGTCCTCGCTGTGGCTGATGGTCGTGACCTGCATGCTCAGGTCGTCGTATTGCAGGTGCTTGAAGCTCATCGCGTCGAACAGTCCCTGTTGGTTCCGATGCCAGGAGAAGACCATGAGGTCGTATCCGTTGTCCTCCAGGAAGAACACGCAGGGGCGCGGCTCGTGTTCGACCGCGTTCTGCATGAGGCTGGCCTGGAGCAGGTCGGGGTCGAGCCGGCCCGCCGCGGACGCGGCCACGGCGAGGCTGGCGCTCCATCCCATCGGGAGCGGCCTGCCGGTTGTCGGATCCGTCATGCGGTACTCGCCCGGCGTGGCCACGGTGTCCCACCGGTCGGGATGGCGGTGGTTCCACTGTTCGATGCCCGCGAGCATCGCGTCCATCGGACTCTGCCCGTCCGACGGTCTGAGGGCGAAGGATTCGGTGGCGCGGGTCATGTCGCCGGCGATTGCATTCCGGTGAACGATGGTCTCGCCAGGACCGTAGATCATGCCCACCGAGTCCTCGCCGGCCGTCCTTGCCGTGCCGGCCGTCCATATCGTGTCGCCGGACGAGGCCCACATGGACACCGGCCATGGGGTAGGGTCGTTGGTCCCGTTGATGGTGTCCTGGAAGATCGCGGCGCGTTTTGTCGCTTGTTCCTGCTGGTTCATTATGGTTTCCTTTCAGCGGCCCTTGCGGGGCGTGCGGTCCCTGTTCTGGGTGGGTGGCATGTGGTTCTTCTGCTCGGCGAGGTTCTCGTTGAGCCGGGTCTTGAAGCGTTCGAGCAGCGCCTTCTTCGATCGGATCGGCTTCGGTTTCCGCTCCTTGCCGGCCGGCCCGGGATTGCCTGCCCTGGTCTGCGTCTGCTGTTGCTCGGCCTGCGCCCGGGCCTCGGCCGGCGTGGGTTCCGGTTGGTTTTCCGGCTCCGTTGCCGGCGTCTCCCGGCTTGGCTCGGGCGTCTGCGCACGGTTCTGCTCCTGGGTTTGCGCGCCCTGCCCGTAGTCGTCGCGCAGGATGACGTCGAGCTCGTCGCGCAGGCTCGGGTCGGCCGCGGCCTTGCCGATGATCCGGTCCGCGAAGTCGCGGCCGGACTGCTCGTCGCACGTTGTGTCGCCCATGAGCCTGTCCCATGAGAGCTCGGGATGCCGGGCGGCGAGGCTGTTCGCGGCCATCTCCATGACCTCCGGGTCCACGAAGTCCCAGGCGATGCGCTGCGTCGGCATGGGCTTCGCCGCCGGTTCGTCCGGCGTCTCCCGCGCCGGTGGTTCCGTATCGTTTCGGGTCTGTTCCGTCGTCCGTTCCTGCTGTTCCGTCTGCTCGACGGTGAAGTCGTCGTCGGCTACGTCCAGGCCCATTCCCTTGAACGCGCGTTGCACCGCGTGACGGACATGGTCCTCGTCCCTGCCGGCGAAGTGCAGGATGAACTGGCCCTGGTCGGTGCGTTCGAGGTGGTAGTCGATGCCGGACTTTCTGAGGCTGTGCTGCACCTCGCGCATGGTCGAGTCGTCGAGTTGCAGCTCGTGCAGGTCGCCGTCCTTCTTTTGCTGCAGTCGTTTCTCGGACATCTCGCCGCTGTCGATCCTGTCCTTCACGGCCTCGCCGGCGGCGTGCACACCGGTCTTCGCGAGTTTCATGCCGCCGCGGAGCATCGCCATGGCCACGCCCTTGGGAATTCTGAGCATGAGCTTCGCGCCTCCGGTGATGATGGTCTGGACGGCGTTCTGGATCTTCTCCTCCGCCTGTTCCTCGATTGGCATTGCGGTTTCCTTTCTGTTGTCGGTTGGTGTTTTCCTGGGACGGTTCAGATGGACCGTCCACGCTTGTGCTGCTGCTGTCGTTCGCGCTGCTCGTTCTCCGTCTGCTCGCGGTCGCGGGTCGCGTGGATCTCCCGTTCGATGGCGGATAGCTCGCCCTCGTACCGGTCGCACAGGGCCTCGCGGCGTTCCATCTCGCCTCGCGTCTCGGCAACGAGGTCGGGGTCGCCGCGTTGGATCGCGTCGTGCAGCGCGATGACGGCGGCCTGGAGCTCGTCGTGCGATTCGCGGACCTTCCCGCGCAGCAGCCTGAGTCCCTTGGCGCTGTCGCCGCCCGCGAGCCTGGTCCAGCGGATCGCCGCGTTCAGCGCCTTCGCCTCGCCGGCGAGGCGGTCGAGGCGGCGCGCCTGCGCCTGGTAGTAGTGCTGCTGGGCGGGGCTGACCCCGTATCTGAGGGGCAGCCGTTCGGGCGAGGTCAGTGGTTCGAGTCGGCTCGTGGGCTCGCCGAACCACTGGTAGAGGCCGGGCGTCGGGGTCTTGCCGGCGTACCGGTTGGACGGGTCGAGGATGATCTGGTCGCGGTCGCGGGGGAGGAA
>JAIHTM010000086.1 GCA_022713905.1 Collinsella sp. | reverse complement strand
AGGCCTGGACGAAGTCCGGGCCCGCGCCTTTAGACGCGAGCCCGGAGCCCGTGGGTTATACCCTAAGAGCAAACCACCCTTTTTAAGGGTGGTTCTGATGTGCCCCGCGCACATTTCGTGTACTTCGGATACACGAAAACTGGAAAATCGTGCATTCGAAGTACATGAGATCGAACCACGGCTAAAGGGGCTGGCTTAGCCTGTCGTCAGGTAAGCGTCGCGACTGGAACGATAGACGTTTTAGAGGGAACCTCGCTCTACGCCCTTGCCCGCCTGCGCTCCCAGCGAGCCAACTTAATCGTCACCAGCGTGAGCGCCCAGGCCACGAGCGAGAACGCGGCGCCCACTGCGCCTACGTACGCAATGCCAACGCTGCTTACCACGGTGCCGCCCACTGCGGTGCCAAACGAGATACCGACGTTAAACGCCATGGGCTCAACCGAACTTGCGAGTACCATCGACTTGGGATGGCGGCTGCGTGCCACGTCCAAAAAGTGCGTGATGCATGAGACCGAGAACAGGTACATGAGCATCGCCAGGCTAAAGACAAAGACCAGCGCGAGCGGCATGGCGGCGCCCACGGCAAACAGCCCGAGCAGTGCCGCCGCCTGCAGCACAAACGTAACCAGCAGCGCCTTCATGCCAAAACGCGCATCGATCCATCCGCCCAGGATGTTCGAGATCAGGCAGAACACGCCATAGGCCATAAGTGTGGTGCTCGCCTGAACGGTATCCATGCCCAGCACCTGCTCCAGATAAGGCGTCACGTAGCCGTAGAATACGTAGACCGAGCCCACGCCAAACAAGAAGATGAGCATGCCGGTGATGATACTCGGCTCGCGTAGTAGCCCCGCCTGCTCGCGGAAGGTGGCGGGCTCATCGGTCTGCCCGGCGCGAGGCATAAACGCCACGAGCGCGCTACAGATCAAAACGGCAAAGGTCAGCGTGCCGTACATGGCCACGTGCCAATCGAGTGTGTCGGCCACAAACTTGCCAATCGAGGTCACAAAGACCATCGCCACGGAAAACGCGCCGTACACGACCGAGATGGCAAGTGAGGTTTGCTGCGGGGATAGCAGCTCAGGGATGTACGTCACGCCCACGGCGAGCAGCGCACCCGAGACAGAGCCCAGGACAATGCGTGAGATAAACAGCACCTGGAAGTTGGGAGCCAACGCCATGACCAGGTTGCCGAGCACAAAGACGACGCTATAGCACACGAGCAGCTGGTAGCGGCGGAATCGCCCCGTGCTGAGCGCGAGCACCGGCGTCGCGATAGCGTAGACGAGCGCAAACACGCTGATGAGCTGGCCCGCAGTGGCAAGTGATATGCCGAGTTCCGTTGCCAAGTCGCTTTCGATGCCGATGACCACGAACTCGGAGCAGCCGAGCGAGAATCCCAACAGCACGAGCAGCGCCAGGCAGAGCTTGGTGCGCGCGGGGGAGAGCGCGGCGGCGGTTGGCTTACTTTTAGGCGTGGTTGCGGCGGTCAAGGTTGTCACTCCAATGTCGCATGAATAAGCGGGATTCAATCCCTGCAACTCTAACAGAATGTGACAAAGGGGCAGTCCCTTTGTCACATGGAGGGCTTGCCTGTATAGTCGCAATACAGGCGAAGATGGTCTCAGGTACATCGCGGGCGGCAGGAGATCCCATGGGTATGCACACGACAAAGGTTGCAGTGGGCGAGGGCAAGTTTGCGCTCGAGGCCCAGCTGACGGTGACGCCGCGAGGCATGGCGGTGTACGCCTGCTCGCCGGAGTTTGCGCACCTGGGCGCCACGGCGCAGGCCATTCCGCGCCCCGAGCCCGGCCGTACGGCAACGGTGAGCATCCTGGCCGTTCCGTGCCATCGAGACGAGATCCCGGCGCACGATATCGCGGCGGCGCTGGCCACGCGCTTTGGCGTGCCGGTAGTTGCAAGCACGGGTTTTCATGTTGAACAAGCGAGCGGTGACGACCTGCAGCGCGTGCTCGACACCACCAAGGAGCTCATCGCCGCGCTCGAGGAAGCCGCAGCCCGCATTCTGCGCTCCGGCTGGGATGAGGGCGGTGCGGGCGCCGAGGTCGTGGCGGTCGATGCTGCGACCGGCGAGGCGCTTGGCCCCGTCGACCGCATCGAGGCCCATGCTGGTGAGGGCATCCTGCATCAGGCATTTCTGACGCTTCTGGTCGAGGGCCGGGGCGAAGACGCGCGCCTGCTGCTCTGTCGCCGCAGTCCGCTCAAGCGCCTGTGGGGCGGGGTGCTGGCCGATAGCTGCGCCGGCCATCCGCTCCCCGGGGAAGACGTCGCGGCCGCCACGGCGCGCCGCATCAACGAAGAGCTCGGCATTACGCGCGAGCCCGATCAGCTCAAGCACCTCGGACACGTGGTGTACCGCGAGGACCACGGCGACGGTCGCTGCGAGTGCGAATGGTGCGAGGTCTACCTTGCCCATGTTGAGCCGGGCGAGCTGCATATCAACCAAGAGGAGATCTCGGAAGTGCGTCGCGTGGCTCCGTCCGAGCTCAAAGGCTACCTGCAGGGTCACCCCGAGCAGCTGGCCCCCTGGCTCCGCGAGGCCCTCGGCGACCCATTCATCCGCACGGCCCTCGCTATGTAAAAAAGACAGTCCCTTTGCCACATCCAAACCGTCACAACATTCGGCGAAAATCTCGAAAACGAGGAAAAGCGTCGAATGTTGTGACGGTTTTTGTCTAGGGAATCGCTTCTCATCCAAAAAATCCGCTTGACTGTATTGCCGCAACACAGCGCAACGTAAGGGGTGTCCGATAACGGGCGCCCCTTTTTAAGCGGCAACATGGCTGCGAATTCGGAGCGCCCCCAACAAGAAAGGTGGGGAGATGAAAGCGGAAAAGAAGGCGTTTAAGATCACCAAGCGCGAAATTGGCTTTGTGCTGGGTATCGTTGTCTTTTTGCTGGTGAAGTTTCTTCCTTTGGCGGAGCTGAGCTCGACGGTCGAGCTCACGGTCGGCGGTCAGACCTGTCTGGCACTGACGCTCGCCACGGTGGTGTTCTGGGCATGCGGCGTGGCACAGCCGGGCTTTGTGGGCCTGCTCTACTGCGCACTGCTCGTCCTGTTCAAGGTGTGCGTGGACGACACGGGCGCCGCGAGCATCTCGGCGACGGTCGCCTCCACGTTTAGCTCGTGGACCAAGGCCACCATGTGGCTCGTCATCGGCGCCTACCTCATCGCCAGCGCGGTCAAGGAGTCGGGCCTGGGCGAGCGCATCGCCTACGCGTTCATGCTCAAGTTCGTGCGCGACGCCAAGTCGCTCATCATCTCGATCTTCGCGCTCACCTTTGTGCTGTCGCTGCTGATCCCGCATCCGTTCCCCCGCGCCTTCCTCATCCTCGCCGTCGTCTCAGTCATCGCCGAGTCCGCCGGCTACGGTGACGACGACAAGGGCAAGCTCGGCTTCCTCGTGTTTGCCGCTGCCGCCCCGGGCTCCATGTTCTTCCTGACGGGCGACTCCACGCTCAACCCGCTCGTTGCGCAGTACAGCGCCGAGGCCGGCGGCATGAGCCCGTCCTTTGTCGACTGGTTCCTGTACATGAGCGTGCCTATGTTGGTCGCGCTGCTGTGCACCCTGTTCCTGGGCCTCTTCCTCTTTAAGCCCAGCAAGGAGCTCGTCTACGATCGCGAGCAGATCGTGGCCAAGCAGGCCGCGCTCGGCAAGCTCTCCGTCAAGGAGATCCGCACCATCGTGTGGCTTGTCATCGCAATCGCGCTGTGGCTCACCGTCTCGGGCGATTACATCGGCTGGGTGACACTTGCCATCGGCGTCGCGCTCGCCATGCCCATCATCGGCGAGGTCCTCACTCCCGCCAGCTGGAACGCTGTCGACATCAAGTCCCTCATGTTCCTGACGGCCGCCATGGCCGTGGGTTCCGTGGGCGGCGCCACCGGCATGAACGCCTGGATCGCCGACGTCGTACTCCCCAGCTCCGTGCCCGAGAACATCTTCCTGTTCGCCCTGCTTGTCGCCGCGCTCTCCATGGTCATCCACATGTTCATGGGCTCGGTCATGGCCGTGCTCGGCGTGTGCGTGCCGGCGTTCATCAGCTTCGCGGCCGGCTCCAGCGTGAGCCCGCTCGCCGTGGCACTCATCGTCTTCACGTCCATCAACATCCACTACATCCTGCCGTTCCACAACCTGCCGATCCTTATCGGCGAGGGCAAGGACGCCGGCGGCTACACCTCCAAAGAGGCCATGCGCATGGGCATTCCCCTCACCGCGGTCGTCTTTGTCGTCGTGCTGGTCGAGGCCGCCTGGTTCCACCTCTTTGGCCTGATGTAAGCGGTCGAGCGCTTGGGCTGTAAGCAGCCGAGCGCCTGAACTTCGAGCGGTCGAGCGCTCTATCTATGAGCGCCGCGGCCCCACTACGTTACCCAGCCCGGCGGCACTTCCGCCGCCGGGCACTCTCCCGAAAGGAGCACGCTATGTCCACCACCGATGCTTCCCAGATCCACGACCTGCGCTCCGCACTCGACTTTTTGCGCGAGATGCCGGGCCAGCTGCTCGAGACCGACACCCAGGTCGATCCCGATGCCGAGGTCTCGGGTGTCTATCGTCACGTCGGCGCCGGCGGCACCGTTATGCGTCCGACCAAAGAGGGTCCGGCGATGGTCTTCAACAACGTCAAGGGCTTTGACGATGCCAAGGTCTGCATCGGCATGCTTGCCAGCCGCAAGCGCGTTGCCGCCCTGCTCGACCTGGACGAGGAGCACCTGGGCCTCGAGATCGGCAAGCGCTTCGAGAACCTGATCGCGCCTGAGCAGATCGCCGAGGGTGCGCACATCGACTGCCAGGAGGTCGTGTACAAGGCGACCGACGAGGGCTTTGACCTGCGAAAGATCGTCCCCGCTCCCACCAACACGCCCGTCGACGGCGGCCCCTACATCACCATGGGCCTCGCCTACGGCACGAGCCCCGACGGCTCCCAGTCCGACGTGACCATCCACCGCTTCTCCTGCGTCGACAAGGACAAGCTCGCCATGTGGATCACCCCGGGTAGCCGTCACCTGGGCGCGTTCTTTGACGAGTACTGCCAGCGCGGCGAGGACATGCCTATTTCCATCTCCATCGGCCTGGACCCCGCCGTGTACATGTGCTGCGGCTTTGAGGCTCCCACCACGCCGCTCGGCTTTAACGAGCTGCAGATTGCCGGCGCCCTGCGCGGCCACGCCGTCGAGCTTGCCGACTGCGTCACCGTTTCGCAGAAGTGCATTGCCAATGCCGAGTACGTGCTCGAGGGCTACCTCATGCACGACGAGACCATCAACGAGGACGTCAACGGCCACGGCTACGCTATGCCCGAGTTCCCTGGCTACACCGGCGGCGCCAAGGTCTGCCCGGTGATCAAGATCACCGCCGTCACCACGCGCGTCAATCCCATCATGGAGAGCTGCATCGGCCCTTCGCACGAGCACGTTTCCATGGCGGGCATCCCCACCGAGGCTTCCATCTACAAGATGGTCGAGACCGCTATCCCGGGCCGCCTGCTCAACGTTCACGCTGCCCCCTGCGGCGGCGGCAAGTTCGTTGCCATCATGCAGTTCAAGAAGTCGAGCAAAAATGACGAGGGCCGTCAGCGCAACGCCGCTATGCTCGCTTTCTCGGCATTCTCCGAGCTCAAGCACGTGATCCTGGTTGACGAAGACGTTGACATCTTCGACATGAGCGACGTGATGTGGGCCATGACCACGCGCTTCCAGGCCGACGTCGATCTCATCACCATCCCCGGCTGCCACTGCCACGTGCTCGACCCGTCCAACGACCCCGCGTTCGACCCTTCGATCCGCGAGCACGGCATCGCCTGCAAGGCCATCTTCGACTGCACGGTTCCGTTCGACCTCAAGAAGAACTTCATCCGCTCGCAGTTCATGGAGATCGATACAGACAAGTGGGCAGCAGAGCTCGCTTTCTAGTATGTAGCCCTATCAAGTAGTCAAGGAGTTGTCATGCTTGAGTCTTCTGTCCGCCCCCGTCGCATTGTCGTTGGCGTGTCTGGTGCCAGCGGTGCGGCGCTGGGTCTTGAGTGCCTTAAATGCCTGCGTCAGGCCGGTGCCGAGTCGGCGCTTGTCGTCACGCGCGGGGGAGAGATTACCATTGAGCAGGAGCTCGGCATGACGCTCGACGAGTTTGCGTGCTATGCCGATGTGGTCTACGACAACAAGAACATCGGCGCCGCCATCGCAAGCGGTACCTATCCGGTCGACGGTATGATCGTGGCGCCCTGCTCCATGAAGACGCTCGCCGGCATCGCGAGCGGCTACAGCGAAAACCTGTTGCTGCGCGCGGCCGACGTGCAGATGAAAGAGCAGCGCCGCCTGGTGCTTATGGTGCGCGAGACGCCCTTCAGCGCCATTCACATCGATAACATGGCGCGCCTGGCGCGCGTGCCGGGCGTCATGCTCATGCCGCCCATGCTCACGTTTTACAACGGCCCTGCCACGCTCGACGACGCGGTGCATCACATCGCCGCCAAGGCGCTCGAGGCCGTCGGCGTGTCATGTGCAAACTATAAGCGCTGGTCATAGGCATCTTTAGGGTAGGATACGAGTAGTGTTTGAGCCCGCTGCCCCTGTGGGCGGCGGGCTTTTCGCGTCAAAGGATGTGTCGGGAGGACCTATGCAGACGGGTATGTATGCGATTAGCGAGATGGCGAGTTTGTTTAACGTTTCGCGCCAAACGCTCATCTACTACGACAAGATCGGCCTGTTTAAGCCCGCCGTGGTCAATGAGAAGGGCTACCGTTTCTATTCGCCCACGCAGATCCCGCTCATGCGCCTGATCTGCATGCTGCGCGACCTAGGGCTCGAACTTGACGAGATCGACCGCCTGACCTCGACGTTCGACATTGGCGAGATGACCGATCACCTGCGCTCGCGGGTGCAGGCACTCGATGATCAGATTGCCGGGCTCAGAGCCGAGCGCGCGAGCGTGCAGGAGCGTCTGAGCTTTTACGACGAGGCGGTTTACTGGCGCGAGCGTGAGGGCAAGCCGGAGCTCAAGCAATTCGAGCGCCGCTACGTGGTCTTTGAGGAGTTTCCAGAAGATATTGAGCGCGGCCGCTCGATGCTTCACCCCACGCTCATGCGGGCGATTTTGCGCATGCGTGCGCTGACGGGCACGCGTCCCATGCGCGGCTGGGGTGCCATGCTGCGTCGCGAGGCGCTGCATTCCGACGACCCCATCGCCGGTGCCGGTTCCTTTGCCGTGTTGCCGCGTGGTGCCGAGGAGCTGCTGCCGAGCGATCCCGCCGAGCTGGCAGAAACCGGCATCGAAGTACTGCCCGAGGGCACGTATCTGTGCATGAGCCGCTGGGGCATGCCGTACGAGCCCGAGGGCATCCGCGCCGTCGTGACCTGCATGGACGAGCACGCGCTCCAGCCCGTTGGCAACGCTTTCGACTTTTGCTACCTCGATACCACGAGCTACGACGAGTCCCACCAAGAGGACTTTTGCTGCATCCAAATCCCTGTTACCCTCCAGATGTGACAAAGGGACAGTCCCTTTGTCACATTCGTGGTGTGGCTGCTGCCCAAACCATCACAACATTCGGCGAAAATCTCGAAATCGAGGAAAAGCGTCGAATGTTGTGATGGTTTTCCTGTCTGTGCCGGCGAGCTCCAGCGCCGTCTGGGGGTATAAGGCTAGCAAGTGTTTATTTGCGAGGCCTAAGGGGCGCCCCGTATGGATATCGATAACTTTGAATGGTGGTATAGCGAGGGTGAGGCTCCGGACGAGGAGTGGGACGAGCCCGCGCCGCGTGACGTGTCGAGCGACGAGGACGAGACCGGCAACGATGCCGCTGTCGAGCCTGACGCCGCCTCCGATGCCGCCGAACCCCTAACCTTTGAACAGGCCTGGGCCCAGGCCGAGGCCGATGAGGCTAAGGCCGATGCCACGGCCACGCTGGGTGAGCCGGCGGACATGTCCATCTCGCCGGCCAAGACCCCGCAGCCGCGCCATAACATCGACCCCGGCAGCACGGCATCCTTCAGCATACTCGACGTGCCCGCGCAGGGTGCCCGGGCGCCCGCGCCCACGCATCGTCCCGACTTGGCTCGTGAGGAAGATGCTGGCCGCCGCTCACCACTCGGTCCCATCCTCATCGCCTTCATGGCCGGCGTCATCGCTTGCTCGGCGATCGGAAATGTCTGGAGCCATGTGGAGCAACAGCGCAAAGATGCCGCCAAGGTCGAGATGTCTGTCGAGCAATCGCTCAGCCGCACGCGCTCGGTGCATGTGTCGGTCGAGGTCAAGGACGGTGCGACATGGGACACCGCCCGCGGCGACAGCCAGATGCTCATCCATATCGTGGGCCGCACACTCAGGGGGCAGGCGATTGACGAGTATCAATATGTCAACTCCGCTGGCGACGGCATCGAACTCAAGCCCGGCGACTACGAGCTCACGGTCGACGAGCCGCCCGTCGCCACCGATGGCACGCGCTTCCGCGCCTCAAAGCGCATGGTTCCCGTGAGCTTTAACTCGCAGGCGCCCGATACGGTCGACAGCACGCCGCAGGGCGGGTTCGACCTTTACGCAATCGCTCAATAACTGCGCCTGCCGCTTCTCCTTGCCGCCAAGAGTGGCACAATAGCCCTCGATACTATTGTTTACTTTTGGAGGAAGTAGCATGTCTACCGTCACCACCATCAAGCGCGGCGGCCTCACCGCGGCCATCGATTCCATGGGAGCCCAGCTCACGAGCCTTGCCCTCGACGGCAACGAGTATCTGTGGCAGGGCGACCCCGCCTTTTGGGGCAAGCATGCGCCCATTCTGTTCCCCATCGTGGGCTCACTGCGCAACAACACGGCGACGTCTGCGGCTGGCACCTGCGAGATGCCGCGCCACGGACTCGCGCGCATCGTCGAGCACAAGTTGGTCGAGGTCTCCGAGGACGGCTCTTCGGTAACTTACGAGATCACCGATACGCCCGAGTCGCTCAAGGCCTTCCCCTTCCACTTTAAGCTCAACATGACCTATGCCCTAACCGGCGACGCCACGCTCACGCAGACCTTTGCCGTCACCAACACCGGCGACGTGGGCCTGCCGTTCTCGGTGGGCGGCCACCCCGCGTTTAACGTACCGGCTCCCGGTGCCGAGGACGAGGCATTCGAGGATTACGAGCTGGCGTTTACCGAGGCTTGGACCAACGAGGCCCCCATCATCACGCCCGATGGCCTCATGACGTTCGAGGGCAGCTACAAGGCGCCCGATAACTCTGACGTGCTGCCCATCACGCACCGCAGCTTCGATAACGATGCCATCATGTTCACCGATACCCCGGGCTCCACGCTCACGCTGCGCGGCCGCAAGTCGGGCCACGGCGTCAAGATCGACTTTGAGGGCTTTAAGTACATCGGCGTGTGGTCTGCCGCCAACGACGCCCCGTTTGTGGCGCTCGAGCCTTGGACCGGTCACACCACCATGGACACCGAGGACGACGTTTTTGAGCACAAGGTCAACACCATCACCTTGGCTCCCGGCGCTACCGATAAACGTAGCTTTAGCGTCACTTTGCTCTAGAGGTTCCGCCGTTCTAACGAAC
>JAIHTM010000085.1 GCA_022713905.1 Collinsella sp. | reverse complement strand
CTGAGCCGAGGGGTCGGGAAGGTCGAACAGTGACGTGCGAGACGCAACGTTAGCCTGCTTCATCGACGGCAGCGACGGTTCGGGAACCGAAGCCAACGGCGACGAGGAGGGCGTAGGCACCGGAACTGACGCCGGATCGGGAACATTCATCTGCGGGCGCGGCGTGGCCTGAGACGAAATCTGCGCCATGAGGGAATCGACCGTTTCGTCCTGAGTGGGGGCGACGTTGGCAACCGTGGAGCCAGAACCACCCGGAGTCGGCATGGTGAAAATCTGCGTGGAGTAAGGTCTCGACTCGTCCGTCTCGGGCGCCTCGGAAACCTCGGAGACCACAGCTGCCTCATCCTGCTCGACCTCGGCCGAATCGTTCTGCTCAACCGCTACGTGCTGCTCTTCCTCAGCACTGACCTCAACGACCTGGTCTTCGGCAGCATCCGGGACTTCAACCGCATCGGCGGTCTCGGCATCGTTTGCCACAGCGGCCTGATCATCGGAAGCCTCAAGGGGCTCAGCAATCGCGGTGCCCTGTTTTTCAAACGTTATCGTGGCATCGAACTGCGCGGCGTCGAACGACATGGTGCCATCAACGGGCTGCTGGGGCTCGAAAGACGTCGTCGCCTCAACAACATCAGCGGATGCCGGTTGCTGGGACTCAAAAGACGTCGTAGCTTCGGCAGCGTCGACGGCCACGGGCTGCTGAGCCTCGTTCTGTTCGAACTCCTGCGCCGCACGCTCACGCTCCGCCTCGGCTGCCTGCTGCTGAGCGATAGCCTCCTGCTCGGCAGCCTCGCGTGCGATGGCGCGCTTTTCCTCAAAGTCGTCGATGAATTTCTTGCCCTTTGCAAATGCACCCTTAAAGAAGCTGGAAGCACTGGCCCCAATCGAAGAGAAGGCGGATGCAATATCGGCATGGGGCGTCGCCGCGGGAATCTCGGCAGAGAAATCAGTATCGCTCTCGTAAGACACGCGCCTCGGCTGTTCAACGTAATCGTCGTCAGACTCGTCCGCAACGTCTTGCGCCGGCGCGGCGGGAGCCAAAATGTCCAGTCCTGCCGCGGGATCGATCGCGGACACCGCCTCGGGCTCGACAACGGCAGCGGTAACCGCGGCAGACTCATCATCCACGGCGACAACGGGCGCAGGTGCATCCGCGACGGGGGCAGGCTCGGGCTCGAATGTCGGCTCCTCACCCTCCTCGTAATCGAGCGTACAGGACTCGGGAAGCATGCCGAGTGCACGGATGGCATCCGAACCAAAGCGTATGTTGCCGGCGGCATTGCGATAGAGCTTAGGCTCAGGCTCGCTGGGCTCGACCACAACAGGCTCCTCCGCCGGCGCGACAGCGGAAGCCTCGGCAGCGGGCTCTTCACCTTGGGCGGCCTGGTCCTGATCCTCGGGCACGATGGCGCCAATCAGCGTCTCGTCGGCAGACGCACCCTCAAAGCCCTCAATCTGCTCGTCAAAAGCCTCGCCCTGTTCGGGCTCGGTTTGAGCGTCGGGAGCAATCGGCTGACCGAACTCGTCCTCGGCGTAGGTAGGCTCTTCGTACTCGATGGTGTTGCCGTAGTCGTTTTGCTGCTGGGCCGCGGCATACTCCGCCGCCGCGCGCGCCATTTCCTCGGCACGACGTTTCTGCTCCCCAAAATAGGTATCGAACGGAACATCGTCGGGAAACTCGTTCTCGCCCTGGAAGGGAGCAACGTTGTCCATAACGCCGAGCATAGCGGCGACAGAAGACTTGTTGCACACCGCGCCGGACGTATAGGGAAGAACGTGGCGGTTAGAGATGATGTTTGCCGCGTTGGCAAGTGCAACGAGGGAAGCGAGGATCGCGACAATCCACAGCAGAACCTTGAGCGCGCCGGGGAGCGGCAGGATACGCAGGATGGCAACGGCAGCAGGGGCAATCGTGGCAACGGGCAACAGCTTGGCGATGAGCGCACGATACGAAGCATAGGGCTCGCGGGCGAGCAGCTCAGCACGGGGAGAGTCGTAGTGTGCGACAACGACCACCGGGCGGTTGCGCGGAGACGCGAGCGGGCCCGAGGCCTTGTGGTAGGCGATGACATTTTGGCTCACGCCCGTCTTGCCCAGGCGCGAAACCACGGGGTGGCCCGTGCGCTCGAGCACGTAAAGAACGGCGCCGACAATGGCCAGCAAGGTGCCGACCAAGCCGATACCGCCGCCGATGCCCATCAGCAGGGCGCCGGCAAACGCAAGAATACCGGTAACGGCAAATGCCAATCTACTGGGCGCCGGGGCATTGAACTCCTGAACCTCGGGGTCAAAGCCGTGGTTGCGGAAGATCTGAGCGATATCCTCGGCAGCCAAGCGCTCTTCTTCGCTGCATGCCGGCGTAATGCCGGTGTTCTGCAGCAGGTGGTTAATATAGTTCTGGGTGTTCGCCATGTGCGCTCCACATCCATAATCCGACAAATAGGCCCAATGCATGCACATTAGAACCGTATATAGTCGAAAGTATACCCCGAGCGAGCGCAAACGACCGAATTCGGGCCATCTTAACGCCCCGAGCGGACAAGGATATAGCCTAATCTCCATATCGGACTAAAATCATGGCAGCAAACCACCTTCTCATGCGAGGACTCTATGACGGCAAGCGACGCGACCGCAACAATTAAAAAGGGGAATTCGGAGCCCGGTTTCGATAAAACGGCTCAGCGCATCCTCAATCTTTTCTTTGTGCTCAACAGCTCCCCCGAACCGCTGACGACCGAGCAGATCGTCTTGGATTCTGACCTGGGATATGGCTCGGGCAACATCGACTCGGATAAGCGCAAGTTTCGGCGCGATCGTGACAAACTGCTCGAGCGTGGCATCTTAATCAAGGAGGTTCGCCCCGCCGGTGCGCAGGAGACCGAGGAAAGCTCGTGGACAATCGACCGCGAGCACACGTTTGCTGCAGGCGGCCTCATCACCGCAGACGACGCCGATATCCTACTCAACGCCATCGACCAGACGCTAGCGGCCGGCTCTTCCACCTTTGCCGCGCCGCTTGCCGATATTCGCTCCAAAATTGCCTACCTCACCGGCAGGACGACGGTGGACGAAGTACCGATCCGCCGCTCTCCCACCGTCGATGCGGTATGGAGCGCCTTTGCCGAGCGATGCGCGCTGCGATTTTTATATCAGAACGGACGCGGCGAGCAGAAAGAACGTACCGTCTGTGTCTACGGCATGTTCGAACGCGAGGGCGTGGCGTACTTCTGCGGCCTCGACAATGTCACCGACGACATCAGGACATTCCGCTGCGACCGTATCGTTCGCGCATGGCGTCCTTCGAAGGCCTACGCCATCCCTGCGGACTTCAATCTCAACGACTATCTGTTCTTTGAATTCGATTTCGCCGACCGACCGCCCGTTGCAGCCACGTTCTCGTTCGCCCCTCAGACGCAGATCGATATGATCAACGGCCTCACGCGCGGGCGAGGTGAGCTCACACACACCGATGCGGGATGGATCTGGACCGTTGACGTGCGCGACCTTGAAGCCGCCGCCTCATTTTGCATGGCCCACGCCATGGACGGCATGAGGCCCATGGCCCCCAAATCGCTCAAGCAGGCGTGGAACCACCTCATTGAAAGGACGGTGCACGAGTATGCCCGTGCGTAAACTCACCAGCGAGCAGAGACTCTCGCGCGCCATCGACATCATGGAGGCCCTCTACGCCGCCGGCGAGAGCGGCATGACACGAACCGAGATTTGCGGCCGCTTTGACATCACGGGAGTATCGCTCGACGAGATTCTCGAGATCGTCTCGACGCTCGCGGACCGAGAATCTGGTGCGCGCATCATCTGCGAATGCCACGGCGAGCGTGTGGTCCTCACTGGTGACGCCGGGCGTGTGCTACCGTTGCGCTTGAGTGCAGCCGAGGGCGCTGTGCTCAACCACGAACTTGAATCGTTGGGGATCGAGCCGCAGACGGCAGCTCGGATTCGACATGCCCTTCTACCCGAAGAGCTCGGCTATAACCAGCGCGTCTTTGACACCGTCAACCACGGGTCGCACTGGCAGCAGCTGAGCTGTGCCATTCAGGACGGCGTTCGCTGCCGCATCTCATATCGCTCGATGGACGATGCACGGCCACGCGAGCGTCTGGTCGACCCCTTGCGCATTACGGCAAACGGCGACCAAACATACCTGATTGCCTGGGACATCACAGTCGATGAGCAGCGCACCTATCGCATGGATAAAATCGAGGGACTCGCCTTGACGGAAGACTCCGTCGTGCCTCACACACCGGACGTCGCATCCCTCCACGATTCCCTTGCCCGGACGCAGCGCAGCGCAAAGCTCTTGATGCCATTCGATATGGCGGAGCATCTGGAGTGGGCCGGCATCACCCTAATCGAGCGCGGCGGGGCAGACATGGCAACGGTAACTGTGCATTACGGCTCCGAGCGTTGGCTACTGAGCCAGGTAATCGCAGCGGGCGGAGCCATCCGCATCTTGGATGACCCCGCCCTGTCAAAGCGCCTGTGCGATATGACAAAAACCCTCGTCTGTCCGCTTTAGCGCCGCCGCTCGTGGCGTGCGCGCCACAGTTGCAGATAGTGCCCGATCTGCGCCGATTCGATGCGCTGGTAGGAGCTCGTGGGCAGCGACGTTAAGAACTTCTTTCCGTAGCCCTTCGTCACCAGGCGCGGGTCGGCCAGAATCAGCACGCCGCAATCGGTCGACGAGCGGATAAGGCGGCCGGCCGCCTGCTTGACCTCGAGCACCGCCTCGGGCAGCGAATAGCGCGCCCAAGCGCGGTCTTCGCGCAGGTTGCGCTCGCACGAGAGCGGGTCCGTGGGACTCGAGAACGGCAGCTTGGGAATGATGACGCAGCGCAGCGTCTCGCCGCTGGCGTCGAACCCCTCCCAGAAGGCCTTAAGCGCAAAAAGCGATGAAGTCGGCTCGTTGATAAACCGATCGCGCAGGCGACGAGGAGATGAGTTGCGCTGCTGGCAGTTGAGCTCCAGACCCGCACGGGCCATCTTGGGCTCAACGCGGGCGTACAGGTCTTCCATGTCGCGCCGATTGGTGAACAGTGTGAGCACCGATCCGTCCATGGCAAGATGGGCGTCGACCAGCACGCGCTCGAGCGCCGTAAGATAGCTCTCGCGATCGCGCGGATCGGGGATATCGCCCGCAACGACTACAGCCATGTTCGAATCGAAGTCGTAGCTCGAGTCCAAGTGCAGCGATGAGGATGTTGAAGCGCCGATGCGATCGAGGCCGACCGCGTGGTTAAAGTGTTCGAAGCTTTTGGACACCGTCATGGTCGCCGAGGCAAAGATAGCCGTGTGAACCTCGGGCAGCCACTCGGTTGCCAAGGCCTCGCCAATGTCGATGCGCTCTGCGGTCATTGACTCTCCGCCGGCACGCAGCCTGCGATTGACCTGCAGCGAATACACGTAGTGTTCATCGGTGCCATCAATGATGAGTTTGAGGTTCTCGGCCAGCTCGTGCAGGCGGCGCGAGATATCACCCAGGTCGACAACAACCTCGGGCTTGTCGGCGGCGACGGCTTGCACCAGCGCGTCGACGCTCTTGTCAGCCTGTTCCAATACGTCGATGGCAGCGTAGGCCGACTGTAAGAAATCATGCCAGTCGTCAGATTCGCGCAGCTCGGGGCCAATCCATAGATTGGCATTGTCATAACCCCCACGGGCACGGCGGCCGAGCTCGCGAACGCCATCGAACACGTCGGCGATTGCCATGCTCGCGCGCGCAACCGTCGACGTCGCCTTGGCAGTAAGGCCCAGATAGAGCGTAGAGCCCTCGGAGGTTGCCAAATCACGGGAGACCTGGCTTAGCGCACCGGTGCTCGAGCCACCCAGGCGCTCAAACAGAACGCGTGATTCGTCCGCCGACACCACGCGCGCCCACTGACGGCGCGCCTCGCGCTCGATGGAATGGGCCTCGTCGATTACCCAATGACGAATCGGAGGTAAAATCCTGCCCGCGGCCGCGACATTGCGGAACAGCAGGGAATGGTTGGTGACCACCACGTCGGCATGCGCTGCACGACGGCGAGCGCCGTGGACCAAACATTTATCAGGGAAAAACGGGCAGAGGCGACGAGCACACTCGCGCGAGGCCGTCGTAAAGTCGGGGCGGTTGACGCTGCGCCACCGAATGCCGAGCGAGTCGAGGTCGCCATCGGCTGATTGGCAGACGTACGCCATAATGACCGCGACCGCCGTGAGCGTGTCCGCCGGATCGCGCTTGGTGGTAATCTCGACCTGGCCGCGGCTCATACGCTCAAGCTTGCGCAGGCATGGATAGTGGTCATACCCCTTGAGAGCGCAAAATGACAGACCACCGTCCAGTTGCTCGGCAAGTTTTGGCAGCTCATGGTACATGAGCTGGTCGGCAAGATTGTTCGATTTGGTCGCAATACCAACCGTGATGTTGTTACGGCGCGCTGCCTCGGCAAAAGGCACCAGATAGGCCATCGATTTGCCGACGCCCGTGCCCGCCTCAATTACACGATGAGTGCCCGTGACCAGCGCATCGCGGACCTCGAGCGCCATCGCGATCTGCTCATCACGCGGCTCGTAGGTGGGATACATGCGATTGACCAGGCCACCTGGCGCATAGTCTGCCTCAATCTCCTCACGACTCGGCATCTTGAGGACCGGCAGTTCGTCGGCGTCCACCCGATCGTCGGCGCGATCGGCCTTGAGAACGTCAGCACGAGCGGCGCTGAGAGAGAAGATAGAACCAGGGTTCTGCCCTGCCAAGAATGAGAAGATAGGACGATAGGACCAAGGCACATCCGGATGCATGTCGGCTAGGCGCGCCATGAGGCCCTGAGGCAAGTCGGTGAGCGCCACGAGCAACACGCGCCATACGCCACACAGGGCGTCGACGTCGGCATTGGCACGGTGTGATACCGAGTCACAGCCAAACAGATCGGCCATAAAAGACAACTTGTGCGATGCCAGGCGCGGAAGCGCGATGCGCGACAGCGCCAGCGAATCGATCCAGATATCGCTCACGTTGACGCCGCCTTTGACCGACTCGATAAACGAGCGGTCGAACGTGGCGTTATGTGCGATTACCGGGCAACCACCGACAAAATCGGCGAGAGCGGCTACGGCCTCAACGGCCGACGGGGCATCTGCCACATCGGCATTTGTAATGCTCGTGAGCTCGGTGATCTCGGCGGGAATCAGCTGCTTGGGATGCACGAAGGTATCGAAGCGGTCGACGACCTCGCGGCCCGAAAGACGGGCCGCCGAGATCTCGATCAGCTCATTGTCCTGCACCGAAAGACCTGTGGTCTCGGTATCGAGGACAATCACATCTTCCTCGATAAGGCCGAAGGACTGCGTTTTGGCGCGTTCGGCAAGCGTGGCATAGGAGTCGATGACAAACTGCGGCGTTCCTGACGAAACCGCGTCCTCGATTAGCATGCAATGCCCGCTCGACGAAGGCCCATACGAATCAGGCTGTCACAGACCTGCGGGAACGTCATGTCGTCGGTGTGGCGGATCTCGTCCGGATACAGCGACGTATCGGTCATGCCGGGAATGGTATTGGTCTCGAGGATAACGGGGCCGTCCTCACTCACGATAAAGTCGCTGCGCGAGATACCCAGGCAACCGAGGGCCTTGTGAGCAGCACAGGCAAGCTCCTGAGCGCGAGCGTAATTCTCGGGTGAAATCTGCGCCGGAATGCGATGGATGTCCGTAGGGTCGACATATTTCACGTCCAGATCGTAGAACTCGCAGTCCTCGGGTTTGCGAATCTCGACAATCGGCAGAGCGCGCACGTCGTCCTCGCCGTACACACCGACGGTGATCTCGGTACCCTCGATGCACTTCTCGACCAGCACTTTGTCGCCGTACGCAAACGCCTTGGCGATTGCCGCGGGCAGCTCGGAGGGCTCATGGACCAGGGAAATGCCATAGCTGGAACCGTTGACGGCCGGCTTCACAAAGCAGCGCTCGCCACAAACCTCGACGATATGATCGATATCGACTTCATCGCCCACCTCGAGCGCGAGGCCGGGGGCAATGGGAATGCCCGCCTTGGCGTACAGGAGCTTAGAGACCTCCTTGTCGGCACCGCAGGCGCTGGCAAGCACGCCCGAGGCCGTGTAGGGGATACCCAGGGTCTCCATGGCGCCCTGCATGGCGCCATCCTCGCCGCCGGCACCGTGCATGGCGATAAACGCCACGTCAAAGCCGCCGGTCGCCATGGTTACCATAAAATCATCGGCAGCCGTGTCGAGCAGCTCCACCGAAGTGTAGCCGGACTCCTTCAAGGCAACCACGACGTTCTTTCCCGAATTGAGCGAGATCTCGCGCTCAGCGGAATGACCGCCCGCCAAGACCGCTACGTGCATGTTCTCTAGGCTTTTACCCGGCATGGGCAGACTCCTCCTCTATAATTTCTGCAGCTGATACCATATTGTAGCGATACCCTCTACGTTTCCCCAAAATCGAAAGGCTTCCATGAATCCCAGGACTAAATCTCAGGACATTCGCGACTTGAGCCAAAACGATATTCGCGAGCTCGTGGCCGAGCTTGGCCAGCCCGCCTTCCGCGCGAAGCAGCTCATCGAATGGGTCTTTGAGAAGAACGTTTGTTCGTTTGACGATATGACCAACCTTCCCAAGGCTTTCCGCGAGCAGCTTAAAGAGGCTTTTGCCTTTGACACGCCGACTGAACTCACCAAGCAGGTTTCCAAAGATGGCTCTCGCAAGTATCTGCTCGAGTACCACGACGGCGTTTCCGTCGAGACCGTCGGCATGCCCCGTCGTAACAAGCTTTCCGTCTGCGTTTCCACCCAGGCAGGCTGTGGCATGGGCTGTGCCTTTTGCGCTACCGGTCTCAACGGCCTCAAGCGCTCTCTGACCGCTCAAGAGATCGTCGACCAGGTACTTCATGTATCCAACGACTTTGGCGAGCGCGCCACGAGCGTTGTCTTCATGGGCCAGGGCGAGCCGTTTGCCAACTACGACGAGGTTCTCAAGGCGCTGCGAATCCTCAACGACCCCGATGGCATCGGTATCGGCGCTCGTCACCTCACCGTCTCTACCAGCGGCGTTATTCCCGGTATTCGCAAATTTGCCGACATCCCCGAGCAGTTCACGCTTGCCGTTTCCCTGCATTCCGCCATCCAGTCGACGCGCAATAAGCTCATGCCCGGTGTTAAGAAGTACACGCTGCTTCGCCTTCACGAAGCGCTTCAGCTCTACACCGAGAAGACCGGCCGCCGCCCGACCTATGAGTATGCCATGATCGAAGGCGTCAACGATACGAATCCCGAAATGCAGGCGCTCTGCGACTTCTGCGAGGGAACGCTGTGCCACGTTAACCTCATTCAGCTTAACGACATCGAGGGTAGCCCGCTCAAGCCGTCGCCGATTCATAAGGTTGAGGATCTTCAGCGTCGTCTTGAGTCCCGTGGCATCGAGACCACGATTCGTAACTCCCGTGGTAACGATATTGACGCCGCTTGCGGACAGCTGAAGCAGCGCTTCAAAGTTCAGAAGAACGCATAGGGGAGTCGCATCCCAAAACGTTTCATGTGAAACATCGAACGACCCCGGTTACAGAATATGCAACCGGGGTCGT
>JAIHTM010000431.1 GCA_022713905.1 Collinsella sp. | reverse complement strand
CATGCGGCCCAGCCGGTCATACTGGTAGGTCTGCACCCTGCGGCGCATGGCGTCGATCACCTGCTCCTCGCGGACACAGTTGTTGCGCTCATCGAACTGGGCGAAAAACTCCTCGCCATCGTTGTTCCACCAGTGGACCTGGTTGCCCCGGTCATCGTACTCGAACTCCCAAATCAGGCCGCTGGGCAGCTCCTGGCGCACCAGTTTCCCGTCCTGCCGGTAGGTCCAGCGGGTGATCTCGCCGCTGCGGTTCTTCTCCAGAATGCGGTTGCCCCACTGGTCGTACTCAAACTCCTGGTAGGTACCGTCATCGTACTCTGTCTTTACCGCCTGCTTCTGGTCGTTGTAATGGTAAACTGTGCTGCGGCCGCTCTGCAGATTGTGATAGGTTGTCTGGCGTTTGGAATCGTTGTAAAGGAATACATGCTCTTCGCCATTCGCCAGATCCTGACGGGTCACGCGCCCCTTTTCATCATAACTGTTGACGAGATAGTTTATGCCATTCTGGTCGGTGACAGAAATAATCAGGCCCCTGGTATCATACTGGTAACGCATGGTCCCACCGTTGGGGTACGTCACCGCCGTCAGAAGGTCCCCGTCGTACTCATACTGGACAGAACGCCCCGCACAGTCTGTGATTTTGGAAACCTTGCCCGCCTCATAGGAAAAGTCCAGATACTGGCCGCTGGCGAGGGTCAGGCGCTGAATGGTAGTGCCGCAATAGCTGATCTCCGTCCGGTTCCCATGTGAATCAACAACGGCGGTGAGACGGCCAGTTAGGTCGTAGCAATAGGTCTTGCCCGTTGTACTTTCCTGGATGGAATAGCCCGCCTGGCTCTCTACCATAACATAGGCCAAGCTCTCGCCCTTCGCGTTCACCCAGCCCCGCTCTGTCCGCAGGAAGTGCTCCACACTCAAATCGTCCTTGAGCATGGCGGCCTCATCCGCTTCCACAATCAGCCTCATCCCAAGACTGCTCACCCAGCGGGTGCCAAGAAGCTGCTTTTCATAGCTGCTCACCGACTGGTGCCTGCGCATCAGTCGGAAATCACCCGCAATATCAGGCAGTATAAAGTCAGTTTGCTCCGCAATAAAACTTCCGGTAACTGGATCAACAGGGTCTCCTAAAAGCTTACGAATCCCATTCAAGACATCTTGCATGGTGTTCGTTCCAGCCTTTGCAAGATCTCTGGCGGCAGTTGACACC
>JAIHTM010000430.1 GCA_022713905.1 Collinsella sp. | reverse complement strand
GAAATAAAATGCTAAAGATAGGACACCACTTTGAGTAGCAGAAATATAAGGATAAACTACACAGGCTGCTTGTTCATACATATATCGTATTTCCGTATCTTTAATATAACGATTTATCATTATAACATTTATTTCGCCTACAGCTCGCTCAAATGGCAACGTACCATTGCCGGCAATTACTAATAGATAATTGTTATACAATTCGGGAACTTCTGTAAACGCCTTATAAAGAAGAGTTATTCCTTTATATTCTTCTATACGTCCAAAAAATAATATATAAGGTAGTCTTACATTTCTCAATTCTATAGGAATGTCCTTGCCATTTTTTACATCCTTTGATACTAAGGATGGAAATTCATGATAAAATAGATTTTTGTCGGGAAAAAGTTTCTGTAGTTCCACATATTGGCTTTTACTGTTGGTCAAGAGATTATGACACTCCCAAATTGCAGCCTGCAGTCGGCGCACACTAACCCTATGACGAAGCATTTTGTGTGGAGCTTTCTTTACTTCATGAGGATACAGATCATGTACTGTACCAAGTACCTTTATCCCCATACTTTCTAGTTTACGATTAAAAGAACATGATCCGCAACCATTAATAAAATGTATAAGTTCAATCCTTTTCTCATGACATAAATCTAATATATCCTTTTCATAGACCCAATGTCCAAAGATAAGGTCATATAACTTATTCCATATAGAATTAGCCAACTTATAAAATGTACTACGCGAATGAAGTTCTTCTTTCACATTCTTCCTAAAAAAAAGATCATCGTAATCATGAAAAAAATAATAGACGTCATCATTAGGCAAGAAAGTATTCACAATACCACTAACATAGGGTCCCATACCTGCATAGGAGGTAGTAGCAACTATAAGTACTTTTTTCATTTAGGCTTTATTTCCGAAGAAAAAATTCTGTTGGTGACGAATTAATTCTTCTTGTGTCATTGATGTTTTTTTAGAATAAGGCATCCAAGTGAATTTTTTAGACTCCTCAACCATTTTTCTTGCATAATCTTCGGTCTTCATAATAAATTTAGCTGGAATGCCACCCCACACCTCTCCATCTGGAATGCGCTTAGTCACTATGCTGCCAGCGGCAACTATAGAGTTTTTACCTATAGAACAATTAGGCATCAGTATTGAATATGCACCCACAAAAGAATTCTCAAACAGTTCAATACTGCCAACTTTATCTATATC
>JAIHTM010000429.1 GCA_022713905.1 Collinsella sp. | reverse complement strand
TTCCCCCAGTTCGATACGGTAACCATTCACCTTCACTTGGGTATCGTTGCGCCCCAAAAAGGCGACTTGCCCGTCAGCAAAGTAGCGCCCGCGATCCCCAGTGCGGTAAATTCGCTCACCACTCGCTTCGCGCCAGACAAAGCTCGCCGCCGTTTTCTCTGCGTCGTTCAGGTAGCCTTGTGCCAGCCCCATCCCGCCAATGCAAATCTCTCCTTCCACCCCGACCGGACATTCCTCCAGTTGCGCATTTAGCACGTATACTGGCTGGTTGCGCAGGCCCCGACCGTAGGGAATACTGGTCCACGTCGATTCCACCTCACCTATCGGGTAGTAGACCGACCAGATGGCGCACTCGGTCGCTCCACCCAGACTGATGATGTCCATCGTTTCATTGAGCCGCTCGCGCATCTGCTCCGGTAACGTTAGCGGGATCCAGTCGCCGCTCAACAGTGCCAGACGCAACGTCGGATAACTCATCCGATCGCCGCTGTGGTATTCGCACAGCATCTGCATCAGTGCGGGCACTGCATTCCAGACGCTTACATGACCGTGTGCCATAACTGTCTGCCAATGACGCGGATCTTTTTCCCGTCCTGCTTCCGGCAGTACCAGCGCTGCACCCACCATAAAAGGCGCAAAGGCATCGTAAACCGACAGGTCAAAGCTCAATGATGACAGCCCGAACACCCTATCCTGCGCATTGAGGCCAAAGCGTTCGTTGATGTCTTCCAGCGTGTTCATGGCCGCACGGTGGTCGATCATCACTCCTTTCGGGGTACCGGTGGAGCCGGAAGTGAAAATGATATAGGCCAGATCCGTGACATCCCCAGCCACTTCAGGCAACGGCGCAGCAGGCGTGTCCAGCATTCCGTCGTCGATGATCAGCACGGGCAGCGACGGCTCCAATTGCGTGAGACCCGGCTGCGTTACTTGTACCCGCACCTCGCCCACCGTCAGCAAAAGCTGGCGACGCTGTGGCGGTAGCACCGGATCCACTGGCAGATAGACCGCACCCAGTCGTAAAATGCCGTGTACGGCGGCAATCTGCTGCCAGCCTTTTTCCATCACCACCGCCACGCGGTCGCCATGCTGCACGCCCAGCGCTAACAGGGCGCGGGCCACATGATCCGCCGCCGTCGACAGTTGGCGATAGGTCAATTCACGGATAGGACTGATCAGCGCAGTTTCCTGTGGCGTCAGTGCTGCCTGACGCAGTAA
>JAIHTM010000428.1 GCA_022713905.1 Collinsella sp. | reverse complement strand
AGCCAGAACATGTCCGATGAGGTGCGCGCCCGCCTGCGCGCCATTCCCTCCGTCAACGAGCTGCTTGCCGAGTGGCCGGTAGTGAAGGCGGCGGGGGAGACCTGCGACGCGGTGGTGCATGCCGCCGTGACGGCCGAGCTCGACGAGGAGCGCGCAGCCATTCGCGCCGGTGTCGCCCCACGCTCTAAGCGTGACTTGGCCTCGGCGATCGAGTGGCGTGCGCATCGCTCCGCACTGCCGAGCCTGCGCCCTGCTGTCAACGCTACGGGCGTGGTCATCCATACCAACTTGGGCCGCGCCCCGCTTGCGGAGTCGGCCGCCAAGGCCGTGGCCGAGGTCGCGCGCGGCTACAGCACGCTCGAGTACAGCGTGGACACCTGCTCGCGCGGATCGCGCAAAGAGCATGCCGCGCAGCTCATCCGCTCGCTTACCGGAGCCGAGGATGCGCTGGTCGTTAACAACAACGCGGCCGCCGTGCTGTTGGTGCTGGCGACCCATGCCGCAGGCAAGGAGGTCATCGTCAGCCGCGGCGAGCTTGTCGAGATCGGCGGCAGCTTCCGTATCCCCGATGTTATGGAGGCCTCGGGTGCCAAGCTCGTTGAGGTCGGGGCCACCAACCGCACGCATTTGAGCGACTACGAGCGCGCCATTACGCTCGATACGGCAATGATCCTCAAGGTCCATCCTTCCAACTATCGCATCGAGGGTTTCCACGAGGAGGTGGGTTCTCGGGAGCTTGCGGCGCTTGCTCACAAGCATGGTCTGCTGTTCTACGAGGACCAGGGGTCGGGCGCGCTGTTGCCCGATGACATCCTGGTGCGCGGCGGTGAGGAGCCCACGCCGGCTTCGGTCGCGGCGGGGCTCGATATCGTGTCATGCTCGGGCGATAAGCTGCTCGGTGCCGCACAGGCGGGCATTATCATGGGCCGTCGCGATCTGGTCCAGGCCTGCGGGTCGCATCCGCTTATGCGTGCCCTGCGCCCGGGCAAGCTCGCACTGGCGGCGCTCGAGGCTACACTGCGCATTTACATGGATGGGGCGGATGTGGCCCATCGTGAGGTGCCGGTGCTCAACATGCTCACGCTTCCGCAGGCTCATCTGGAGCGTCGCGCACGCAAGCTGCGCGATCTGATGGTGGCAGGCCTCGATAAGGCTGGCTGCCCGTGTGCCGTTGAGTTGGAGATTGTCGAGGAATCGTCGACCCCCGGTGGCGGCTCGCTGCCTAC
>JAIHTM010000427.1 GCA_022713905.1 Collinsella sp. | reverse complement strand
GGAGTTATAGGATGTGAGATAGGGCAGTTCTTTAGAGCCTTAGGAACAGAAGTAACTATAGTTGAGATGGTTGACCAAATACTATTAAATGAAGACAAAGATGTAGCTAAACAACTACTTAGACAATTTAAGAAAGATAAAATTAAGGTTATTACAGGTATTGGAGTACAAACTTGTGAAGTAGTTGATGGTAAGGCTGTTGCAACTCTTTCTAATGGAAAGGTTATAGAAGCACAATATGCATTAGTATGTGTTGGTAGAAGACCTAACCTTGACAATTCTGGAGTAGAAGATATAGGAATTGAAATGGAAAGAGGAAAAGTAGTAGTTAATGAACATCTTGAAACTAATGTAGAAGGTATATACGCAATAGGCGATATAATAGATACTCCTTTCCTAGCACATGTTGCTTCTAAAGAAGGTATCGTAGCAGTTGAAAATGCTTTAGGTAAGACTAAGGTAGTAGATTATAGAGCAATTCCAAGATGTGTTTATACTGAACCTGAAGTTGCTGGTGTTGGTAAGACTGAAAAGCAACTTGAAGCTGAAGGTGTAGAATACAATGTAGGTCAATTTGATTTTAGAGGTCTTGGAAAAGCACAAGCTATAGGACATTTCCAAGGATTTGTAAAAGTTATAGCTGACAAAGAAACTGATAAGATAATAGGTGCAGCAGTAGTAGGACCTCATGCTACAGATTTATTGACAGAGTTGTCACTTGCTGTTCATCTAGGATTAACAGTAGAACAAGTAGGGGATGCAATACATCCACATCCGAGTTTATCTGAAGGGCTAATGGAAGCACTTCATGATGTACATGGAGAATGTGTTCATTCTGTACCTAAATTATAATAGACAGACAGAGTACATAAGGCTCTGTGGCTAGATTTAAGGGGGAAGTCTTAAAATGGGATACAATATAGCTGTTGCAGGAAAAGGTGGAACTGGTAAAACAAGTCTCACAGGGCTTTTGATTGATTATTTGGTTAAGGACAAAAAGGGACCAGTATTAGTTGTAGATGCTGATGCCAATGCTAACATAAATGAAGTATTAGGTATCGAAGTTGAAGCAACAATAGGAGAAATAAGAGAAGAAGTAAATCAAAGAGAAAAGTTAGGCAATGCATTCCCTGGTGGTATGACAAAGGCACAATATCTTCAATTTAGATTAAATTCTATAATTGAAGAAGGCGAAGGATATGACTTATTAGTAATGGGTAGGTCAGAAGG
>JAIHTM010000426.1 GCA_022713905.1 Collinsella sp. | reverse complement strand
CACCTCGCCCTTGAGCCAATCCCCGATAGGAGAGACCTTCTTGAGATTGCGCCGCCAGTACCCGTACTGGACGAACGCGCCACGACGCTGAATCGAATCGGCCGCACGCACGCCATCCGCGCACCACGTGCTCTTATCCAAGCCCACGTCGGCGCGGATGAAATCCCACATCTGCTCATACGACGGCTCAGGCAAACGCGCAGCCTCGATGTAGCGCAGACGTTCGGGAGCCTGGAACACCGCATTGTTCAGCCACCGGTACAGCGACGGGTGCGGATACCTTTTGATTCGGGTCTGGAACTTCTGCTCGAAATAATCAAGCTCCTCGTCCACGAACCTCAAACCGGGCACATAGTACAAGTACGCGGGAACGACCTCGATGCCCATATCCCGCATCGCCAGCCACGCGGCGATGGAATCCTTGCCGCACGAAAACGCCAACAACACGGGCCTGCCATCAGCGGCCAGCTTCTCACGCACCGCGAGACTCGTGCCCTGATTACGAATAACCGTGGTCACTTCGGCCACCTCCTTCCCGTCATGCGAATAAACCGCGAATGCGAATAAAACTCGACACCGGCACGCCGGAAGCTCGCCTCCGACGACCACACGAACACATGCAGCCCATGTCCGCTGGTCGAAACCTCCGCATAGATCGCATCCGGCAGCAGCTCCATCGCCTTCGCGGGCGGACTGGTCAAATCAACATGGTCGAAATCCCAGCACGCAAGCCCGTCGCCGAGCATTATGCCATAACCGTCACCGGCCTTCGAGCGCATGACCTCCGAATATGACGCCCAGGTACTTGAGTCCGTCGAACTGGCCGGCGACCCATCGCACATAATCGGACGCTTACCATCGGCCCGCACCCAACGGCGCAATGCCCTGAGCGCTTGGGGTATCTGATGTTTGCGGCTCCACGCCTTGCGGCATCTGTCCGAGCAAAACAGTCTCGGACGCCTAGGGTTAGGTGTGGGTTGGAAGAAGTGGCCGCAATTCCTACATTGGTTGACCATAGCTATTACTATAGCATATATTCCAACGATTCGCAACACTAATTTCGTGACATATCAAAACTGCGTAAAATCAAACGTAACAGCCTCGGAAAACAACGGGGCGAAAACATCAAAACCATGCCGGAACGGCTTCCACGGGCGCTCGCAGGCACCCCAGCGGCCAAACGTACGATACTCCACGCGGGTTGCGGGGGGATAGCGGCGCTATGACCTGTGGG
>JAIHTM010000425.1 GCA_022713905.1 Collinsella sp. | reverse complement strand
CCGTAGGGGAGGGCGCCTTTGGTAAGTTCTATGTGAACGCGAGGTCTTTGACCCGGAGAGTCCGAGGTACTTGTTGGTAAGACCTTATTTAGGAGCGCGCAACCTTGCCGGACTTGAGGCAGGTGGAGCAAACGTTCATCTTGCGACGGTGACCATCGACGACGACGTAGACGCGCTGGATGTTGGGGCGGAACTTACGGTTGGTGACGCGGTGAGAGTGGCTGATGGAGCGACCGGCAACGGGGTGCTTACCGCAAACTTCGCAAACTTTGGACATAACTGACCCTCCTTGGGCGACAAACGAACATGTCGCGTTAACAAACAAGCCTGAACTATAGCACAGAAGCAGCTCCCTGTGCGTAATCTACACAGAGATATTCCTCTTTTGGCGATAGTGCCCACGCCACGGCCCTGGACGTAGATCCGATTTGCGTGCAGCAGAGGGGATTATGCCAGCTCGTGCGTACGTTTTCAAGCTTGTCCCACAAATATATATAGGTTTATTGAGCATTGGGCTCCGTTGGGCTCCGTTTACGGATTGCTCTGTATTTATGCTCGCAATTAAGCTCGAGGTTGGCTACACTATCCAGTGACCATTAAAGGGGTACGAGATACCCACATGGAATTACATTGCTGCCAAAGAGCAGCCCTTCCTGTGGGTGTCTGGTCCGCTTTGAGCGGTCGGGCATCTATTTTTTTGACTGTGTCAGCAGTCAAGACATGTGAGGAAGGAGATCGATGGGCACGACTTCCCCCAAGGCGGTCATCATGGACGAGACCGCCGTCAATCGAGCGATGACCCGCATCGCGCACGAGATTCTCGAGCGCAACGAGGGCTGTGAAGATCTCGCTCTGGTCGGCATCGTCACGCGCGGCGACCTTCTGGCAAAGAAGCTCGCTGAGGAGATCAAGGAGATCGAGGGCGTCGATGTTCCGCTCGGCAGCCTGGACATCAGCTTCTACCGCGATGACTATGCGACCAATTTCGCTCCCGCGATCCACGCTACCAACATTCCCTTCAGTGTCGACGGCAAGCGCGTCGTGCTGGTGGACGACATCCTGTATACGGGCCGTACCATCCGCGCCGCTCTCGACGCCGTCATGGACTTGGGCCGTCCGAGCCGCATTGAGCTGGCTGTCCTCGTTGACCGCGGCCACCGTGAGCTCCCCATCTCGCCGGACTTTGTCGGCAAGAACGTTCCCTCGTCGCATGAGGAGAACGTACACCTATATAT
>JAIHTM010000424.1 GCA_022713905.1 Collinsella sp. | reverse complement strand
ATCTACGCCGTAACCTGGAGATCAACAAGCTCGATAACGTCGACGTCATCGGCGGCGACGCGGTGCGCGAGTTCCCCGGCCAGGATGCCGACATCTTGGTGGTCGACCCGCCGCGCGCAGGCCTCGCCCCCGAGGCGATCGACCTTATCGCCAGCACGAGTGCTCGCGATGTCGCCTACGTGAGCTGCGACCCGGCCACCCTGGCGCGCGATCTCAAACGCTTTGTCGAAGAAGGCACCTTCTCCCCCGTAAAGATCACGCCAGTCGACCTGTTCCCGCAAACCTTCCACTGCGAGACCGTCGTCCACCTTAGGCGCAACTAGCCACTTAATCATTGCTCAGAAAAATCATTGGGAAATCGAGCGTGGCAAGCGGAGGTCTTCGGGGTATAAGACGGCTAATTGTATGCCGCCTATGAAAGGAACCCTCATGCCCAGCGTTGCCGTTCTCGCCGCCGATGGCTTTGAAACTATTGAATGCTTGACCATGGTCGATGTCATGCGTCGCGGCGGCGTGCGTGCCACGCTCGTCTCGATCATGCCCACGCGTGAGGTCGTAAGCTCGCTGCAGATCCCCGTGACCTGCGATGCGCTCTTTGACGAGATCAACTTTGACGAGTACGACTGCGTCGTGCTGCCCGGCGGCCTGCCCGGTGCCACCAACCTGCGCGCCGACCAGCGCGTCTGCGATGTAGTCTGCGAGTTCGCCGCGACCAAGCATGTTGCCGCCATCTGCGCCGCCCCGTTTATCCTGGGCGAGCTTGACCTGCTCGAGGGACGCCACGCCACATGCTTCCCCGGCTTTGAGAAGAGCTTCCCCGAGGGCGCCTATACCGGCGACAAGGTCACACACGACGGCAACATCATCACCGCCAGCGGCATGGCCCAGTCGCTCCCCTTTGCGCTTGAGCTGCTGCGCACGCTCGCCGGCGACAAGGCTGTCGAGAAGGTTGCCGAGGGCATTCAGCTATGATTTTGGCTTCGCAATCACCGCGCCGCATCGAGTTGATGCGCGAAGCGGGCTACGACATCCGCGTCATTCCCGCTGACATCGACGAGACTCCTTTTGATGACGAGACCCCGCTTACGCTTGTCGAGCGCTTAGCTCGCGCTAAGGCTGCCGCCGTTGCCGCCGAGCACGCCGAGCCCAATGAGCTGACCATCGCGGCCGACACCATCGTCACCTTCGATGGCAAGCTTTTGGGCAAGCCGGCAAACGAGGACGAAGCCCGCACCA
>JAIHTM010000423.1 GCA_022713905.1 Collinsella sp. | reverse complement strand
TTATTTCTACCCTCCACTGCCGGTGAAACGGATGGAAACGCTGTTGGCCGAGCGTGCCGACGGTCGGCACTATTGGGATATGCCGTGCGATTACCTGGATCGCGGTCATGTGACCGTCAACGGCCGGGTGCTGTTGGGAGTCTCCGCGTTGGCGGCCGACGCCTTTGAAATCCTGGCTGATGGTCTGGCGGAAATATCTCGGTTGAATGTGGCGACAGGCGAATACCGTGCCATCAAACGAGATGGGGTGATTCCCGATCCGGAAGTCGACGAATTCGGCGCCTACATGCGTGCGGTGACCGCCAGCCGGGTGGTGCATCCTGACGATGTCGGACGATTTCTCGCCGATCTGAATTTGTCTTCGATCCGGGAACGGCTATACAGGCAGGAAACCGTGCTGGGGATATACCGCAGCGAGATATTGGCCAAAACCGGCGTAGTCACATTCGCGGCGGTTCCCACTCACGCATGCTCCCCATCCGACCCTTGGGCTGTGGTGCTGGTCGGACGGAATCTGCCCATGGGACTATTGGCATGCAGTGATGCCGATAATTACCGCAGGGACTCGCTTACGGGACTACTCAACCGCAATGCCTACGATAACGATTTGGAGTGCATCCAGGCCCCGCATGACAAGCCGTTGACGGTGGTGTACGTCGACATGAATGGACTGCATGAAATCAACAACCATTTGGGACATGCCAAGGGCGATTCAGTGTTGTGCTGCCTTGCGAATGCGATGCGTGCCTGCTTCGGGGACGACAGGATCTACCGCATCGGAGGTGATGAGTTCGTGATTATCAGCTGCAACCATACAGTGAGCCAAAGTATGCGTCGGATGGCGCGTATGCGTCGGGATTTTCTGAAAGGTGATTGGGATATATCCGTAGGCATGGCCGAATCCGATGATGGAGGGGATCTTCCAGACCTCATCAAGCAGGCGGAAATCCGTATGCGCCAGGACAAGAAACAGCATTACGTCAATGGTGGAGGCAAACGCCAGCTCCGCATGCTCAACAACCAGCTTGAGAATATTCTGGTGCGCAATGGGGATGTGAGAATGCTGCTTGAATATCTGAATGTACGTTATCCGGTGTCATTTATCGTCAATCTGAATACCGATACGCAGCGTTCGATCATGGTGTCCGATTTCTTTCAGCGTATGCTTGATGGTCATGGCGGTTCCTTCCGCGAAGCATTACGTGAGTTTTGCTGTGTGAGGGTTGTTCCCGAATATCAAGA
>JAIHTM010000084.1 GCA_022713905.1 Collinsella sp. | reverse complement strand
CTTTTGTAGGGATGGGGATGCGCTGTGATACAGGCTCTTTTGGAGGCCTGGTTTCGTTACGCGAGCTCGGCTCCGAGGGCCTTGCAGGCGGCCTCGCCCTCGTCGTCGGGCGCGTCGTAGCAGATGGCGGAGTCCACGACGTTGACGCCGGCCTCGTCGGCGTCGGCCTTCCAGTTGTCCATCCACTCGCCCTCGGCCCACGAATAAGAGCCAAAGAGGACGACCTTCTTATCGTCGAGGGTCTCCTTGACCTCGTCCCACATAGGCTGGAACTCGTCATACTCAAGCTCCTCGGAACCCATGGCGGGGCAGCCGAAGGCGAAGGCACCATATTCGGCGGCCTTGTCGGCAGAGAAGTCGGCGCAGGAGATGACCTCTGCCTCGGCGCCGGCACCGGTTGCGCCCTCGGCAACGAAGTTTGCCATGGCCTCGGTGTTGCCTGTACCGCTCCAGTAGACGACGGCGATCTTGCTCATATGTCTTCCTTTCGGTTGTGCGGCGTGCGGCCGCGTTTTGTATGCTCTATCGGGTTGCCTGGACAAGTTGTCCCAGAGTGCAGCCCTGTTGATAGATGTAGGTAAGGTATTGCGTGCATGCGCGATAGGAATCGAAGGTCGTGAGCGCCTGCTCAACGTTTGTGTATACCTTCCATGCGCCAAAGACCTTATAGTTTTCGCCGTGCTGGACGATAAACTGATGGACATCTTCGTAGGGATAGCCCAAAAAATAGCCAATTTCGTGGGGGAACTCGCATATGCACCCCGTATCGCAGTGCCTATTTCGCGCGAGTGCGCAGACGCTGCCGTCATAGGCGATTTCTGCGGCATTGCTGCTTGCCAGCGTGATGCGCGCGGCGAGATGCACCAGGGATGCGGGCAGGTTGTGGACATCGTAACCTTCGGCGGCTAGCGCCGTCGTGGCACGGGGGTCGGAGAGGTATCGCATGAGGTCCGCAGGGCGGTACACATAGATGAGCGCTCCGCAGGGGCGCCAGACCAAAACGCTCATATGGATTCCGAGTGGCTGGAGCTCGCGGTTGCATTGGGCTATGACGGCGAGCAGGCGAGAGCGTCGCTCTTCGATATGGGCGGCGCCGGGTTTTCCGTTTTGGTTGGCGTAAACGCCGGGATAGGTAAAGAGCGAAGCCGGCTTGATACCTGCGAGCGTAGGGGAGCAGTTGCGTACGACAGCCGTTTGGTATGTTGGGATGTCAATGGTTCGAGTCACGATGCTCCTTTCGGGTCCTCAGTTGTTAGCCTAGGAAAACTTATACACGAAAGTAAGCCATGGTCAACAAAAAAGTTTGAAGAGGGAAACTAATTGACCGAACGGACATGAATTTGGGTTAAGATGGTGACACCCCATGGGGGTATCTAGATAGTGTTACTTGAAAGGGGAACGCATGAGTGACTTGCTCAACCCTGCGAATCTCATCGTGCTGGCCGTCATTGCCGTCGGCATGTTTTTTGGACTGCGTCGCATTGCCGCTTCGACACACGGGAAGAGTTGTTGCAGCGATGGTGCGAGCGGCAAGAAGGCCAAAAAGGTTGTTGTGGTGGATACCGATGCATCGCACTATCCCTATAGCGATGAGCTGCTCATCGGCGGCATGAGCTGTGACGGCTGCGCTCAGAACGTGGCCAATGCCCTCAATGCGCTGGACGGCGTGTGGGCAACGGTGACATATGCGGACCACACGGCGCGCGTGCGCGCTAAGCGGCCGATCGATCGCGGTGCCCTTGAGGCGGCCGTGAAGGACGCTGGCTACTACGTCATGACGCTGTAGAGCGCGTGCTTGGCGCGGGAAACGTCGCTAGGCTCGGCCGCGCAGCTCAACGTCTTGGATATCGTCGAAGTCAATGGCGATGTCTTTGAGCTTGAGCAACTTGAAGGCGGGGAGTACCTCATCGAGGATGCCGGTGCGGGCGCGATAGCCGTACGTATCGTAATAGGTGACTCGAACCAAATCGCCACGTTTGAGACCCTCGAGCTTATGTGAAAGCTCGAGGGCTTTTTCTTCTGTCAATTCGCACTTGGGCTCAACGGTGATCTCCTGCTTGCGCACGAGTTCGTAGTATCCCGTCAACGCGGCAAAGGGCATAAACTGTGCGGCGCGGTTGGCGCGCACGGCGCCGTTGGCGGTGAGCCTGGGGTCGGCGGAGCGACGTCTTCCCTCGGGGTCCGCTAGGCGTTCAAAAGGTGTCGGTGGCCGCATCGGCTGTTGTTGGGACTTAGGCACGATGTCCTCCTACCTGATCGTTGCGTTCGCGCGCGGTGGCGCCGGCGGTAAAGCTCAGCCCCTTAACCAGCGCGTTCTTGCCGTATTTGCCTTTCACGGCTAGCACGGCGCGTGCCAGGTCGCGCTCGCGCTCATCGGCCTCGATATCGCTGAACAGATCGATGGTGGCAAATTCTTCGGGCATGAGGTTGCCAAATCCCAGATTGATGCGCTTGACCGGTCGTTTGGGATCGACAGTCTGCGCCCAGAGCTCATCGAAATAGCCCATGATCTTCTTAAACGAATTGGTGCGCTCGGGCAGCTTTCGCGAAGCGTTGGAGTGCGCGAAGAGGGCGGCATAGCCACCGCGCGGTTTGCCGCCATGCTCTCCCACAAAGATGCCATCGATTGCCTGTGCTTCGCGCACCAGGCGGCGCCGTTCGTCATCGCGCTGGACGGGCTTGGGCGCACGGGGTGCGAGCTCGGGGCCGGTGGTTGCGGTGGGCTCGATGCTCGACGTGCTCGAGCGCAGGTGCCCACATCCGTCCACATATTGCGCTGTGCCGCTGGCGTCGAGGCGGCGTATGTCGGCCCGCTCGCTCGCATAGCCCACAAAGAGCGAGATGCTGTCACAGACCACGTGCTTATCGACTAAGTCCAACACGGCGTTGTCGACCATCTCGCGCAAGACAGTGTAGGCCCGCTCGTAGACATAGCCCTTCGAGAGCACCTGTCCTGTGGTAGTTGAGGTTGCCTGTGGGCGATAGGCTTGGATATCGGCGATGGTTGTCGGCTCGCGTCCAAAGGCGTGGTCGATGAGATACTCGGCATTGACGCCGAGCTCGTCGTAGAGCAGGTTCTCGTCGAGTGCGGCGACGCCCATCAGGTCGTAGACGCCATACTTTTCGAGTCGGGCTGCCACGCCGGGGCCATGCCCCAGATGTCGGTGATGGGACGATGGGGCCAGATCTCCTTGCGAAAGGTCTCGTCGTCGAGTATGCCGATGCGGCTGGGTACGTGCTTGGCGGTAATGTCGAGCGCTACCTTGGCCTGGAATAGGTTGGGGCCGATGCCGACCGTCGCCGTGATGCCGGTGCGCGCGAGGACCTCGTCGCGCAGCGTGCAGGCGAACCCTTCCGCATCGGTGTGATAGAGGTCCAGATAGGGCGTCACGTCGATAAAGCACTCATCGATGGAGTAGACGTGCACGTCCTGGGGGCTGACGTATTCCAGATAGATGCCGTAGATTTGCGCCGATACCTCCATGTAGTGCTGCATGCGCGGCACGGCTTTAATGTAGTCGATGCCGTTTGGAATCTCGAACAGACGGCAGCGGTTGTGTATCCCGAGGTCCTTCATGGCTTGTGTGATGGCGAGGCAGATGGTCGTGCGCCCGCGCGATTCGTCGGCAACGACCAGGTTGGTGGTGAGTGGATCGAGCCCGCGGTCCACGCACTCGACGCTGGCATAAAACGTCTTGAGGTCGATGCAGATGTAGGTGTACTGCTCGTGCGCCACGCGTCCTCCCATCAAACACATGTTCTTATCGAATACCTGTTCGATAATACCCGCTCGACCGGACACCGTCAAAACCGGTCCCTTTTTGGCGGGTATGGTCGTGCGGCTGCATCGGGTTTTTAACGCAGCCCTAAAGAGCGCGAAACAGCTCGGAAAAGCTCGCTTCGTAGCATGAGCCTAACGATCGATACCGCCTATACGCACGGAAGGGTTGTGGGAAAGATGGTCAATTATGGGTTTGGTATGCCGACGCGCTTGGTTGCGGATGGGGATGTGGCTCGCTGGTGCGGGCGATTGGTTGCCCACTATGGCGGCACCAAGGCACTGGTCGTGCTGGGAGGCGACAAGCATGCGCGCGATGAGCTTGTCTCGGCGGCACTTGGCTCGCTTGATCGAGCCCTACTCGAGCGTGTGCTTTTCTGCTGCGGCTCGTTTGAGGGCGACGGGGGAGACGAGCTGATCGACGAAGCCGTGGCCCTGGCGACCGACGAAGGCGTGGACTTTGTCCTGGCGATTGGCGATGCCGATACTGCTGGCTTTGCGCGCGAGCTCGCGCGGCGCATGGCGGCGCTCGATGCCGGCGAAGACGGCTTTGTGCCTTATGGATGCATTGTCTCGGAGGGCAAGGTGCCTGCTGTCGTGGGCGCCGGCGAGGCTCCCGTTTTTGCCATTATCGCGCCCGAACTTCTGAAGGGCATCGGGTCTCCTCTGCGTGAGTTGCTCGGTAGCGTCTGCGCCGCGGCCTAATATGTGCCATAAAGGGACGGATTATTTTTTGTTGGTAAAGCGTTTGACCTGCCAAAATAAACCTGTCCCTATTTGGTCGGTTGCCGTTTGGGGGCCGATTGGCAACGCTCGCTGATTATAGTCTTGACCTGCGCTAGAATAGTGGCATCTGAATGTCCGGGCGCATGGAGGCGTGCGCCCGTATGCTGAGGAGGACTCTATGGCAACTGTTGCCGCACCTATCGATGCTACGTCGACTGCCGCTTGGAAGGCACTCGAGGCTCATCAGGAGAAGCTTGAGGCCGATGGTATCGACCTCAAGGCCTGGTTCGCTGCTGACGCCGACCGCGTGAACAAGCTGAGCTTTGACGCCGGCGACTTTCACTTCGATCTGTCCAAGAACCTGGTGACCGATGAGACCGTCAAGCTGCTGTGCGATCTTGCCCGCGAGGTGAAGCTCGAGGAGCGCCGTGACGCCATGTTCTCCGGCGAGCACATCAACACCACCGAGGACCGCGCTGTTCTGCACACCGCGCTACGCCGCCCGGCAAGCGAGAAGGGCCAGCTCATCGTTGACGGCCAAGATGTCGTCGCCGACGTGCACGAGGTTCTCGACCGCATGTACGCCTTCGCCGAGCGCGTGCGCTCCGGTGAGTGGAAGGGCGTTACCGGCAAGAAGATCGAGCACCTGGTGTCCATCGGCATCGGCGGCTCCGATCTGGGCCCGGTCATGGCCTACGAGGCTCTGCGTCCCTATGCCGACGCCGGTATCGACTGCCGCTATATCTCCAACATCGATCCCAACGACCAGGCCGAGAAGCTTAAGGGCCTGGATCCCGAGACCACGCTCGTGATCATCGTCTCCAAGACCTTCACCACGCTCGAGACCCTCACCAACGCCCGCGAGGTCAAGACCTGGATGCTCGAGCAGCTCAAGGCTCAGGGCGCTATCGATGGCTCCGATGAGCAGAACGCCGAGGCCGTGGCAAAGCACTTCGTCGCCGTTTCCACCGCACTCGAGAAGGTTGAGGCCTTCGGTATCGACCCCGCCAACGCCTTCGGTTTCTGGAACTGGGTTGGCGGCCGCTATTCCGTTGACTCCGCCGTGGGCCTGTCGCTGATCGTCGTGCTTGGCCCCGAGCGCTTCCAGCAGTTCCTCGAGGGCTTCCACGCCATCGACGAGTACTTCTGCAACACCCCGCTCGAGAACAACGCCGTCGCGCTAATGGGCCTGCTCAACGTTTGGTACGTCAACTTCTTCGGTTCCAAGAGCCACGCCGTGCTGCCGTACTGCCAGTATCTGCACCGTTTCCCGGCCTACCTGCAGCAGCTCACCATGGAGTCCAACGGCAAGCACGTCCGCTGGGACGGCAGCGCCGTGACCTCCGACACCGGTGAGATCTTCTGGGGCGAGCCCGGCACCAACGGCCAGCATGCCTTCTACCAGCTGCTGCACCAGGGCACCGTGGTGGTTCCGGCCGATTTCATCGCCTTTGCCAATACCGCCAACCCTGCGACCGATAGCGGTCAGGACGTGCATGAGCTGTTCTTGGGCAACTTCCTGGCCCAGACCAAGGCACTCGCCTTTGGTAAGACGGCCGATGAGGTGCGCGCCGAGGGCACGCCCGAGCAGATCGTCCCGGCCCGCTGCTTTGAGGGCAACCGTCCGACGACCTCGATCTTCGGCGACACGTTGACCCCGTTCGCGCTCGGCGAGCTCATCGCCCTGTACGAGCACATCGTGTTTGTCGAGGGTACGGTCTGGGGCATCGACTCCTACGACCAGTGGGGCGTTGAGCTGGGCAAGCAGCTTGCCAAGCAGATCACCCCTGCTTTCCACGACGATGCCGCCAAGGCCGAGCAGGACGCTTCGACCCAGGCGCTCATCGAGTTCTACCGCGCTCACCGCAAGTAATCTGCGCAGCTAAAGCTGGCGCTTAGCAGCAAAGGGCCCGTATCCGTTGGGATGCGGGCCCTTTGCTGTTTGCGGTTGGGTACGATGGGACGTTCGATATCGCTAGCGGTCGAATTCGGCCTGGATGTTTTGGGCCTCGGGGAGCTCTGCATAGAGCGGATGGTCTTCGAGCCTAAAGCGCTCGACCTGTTCGGGAGTGCGACCGCGTACAAAGAGCCGCGAGCGATCAATCGGCGTCGCCATGAGCGTGCTGGGCAGCGCGTCGGCGCGGTCGGAAAACACCCGGGCACTCTCGGGATCCTGGAACGCCAGCACCAGATGCGTGTCGCAGTTGCCCATGATGGAGCGTGCGCGTGCCTCGCCATAGAGCGCATCGAGCTGGTTGGTCGACTGCAGCAGCAGCGTTGCCCAGATGTTGCGGCTTCGGATAATCGAGAGCACGTTGTCGATCTGGGGGATCTGCAGATTTGCGAAGTCATCGAGCATAAAGCGCACGGGCACGGGCAGGCTGCCGTCGGGCTGCCTATCGGCTTCGCGAATGAGGCCCATAAACGCCTGCGTAATAAAGAGGCCGGTCAGCGGATCGAGATTGCGGTCAATATCGCTCACGGTTACAAACAGGGCGCAGGGGGTGTGTCCCATGGAAGCGAAGTCCACCTGATGACACTCACGATAGAGCTGTGCCGCACCGTCGAATCCCAGACACATGACCTTTTCGGCAAGGATGCCGACGATGCTCGCGTGCATGCGCTCGGCATTTTGCGTAATGGCGTAGCGCCGCCATAGCGAGAGGGCATAGCTTTGGGGGTCGGTCGTGATCAGGTCGTCAAACAATCGACCCGTGGCACCGTCCTGCAGGTGCTCGATCAGCTTGATGACCGAGCTGATCGTCTGCTCGTCGGCGGGTAGCTGTTCGGTGACGTAGGCGATAAGACACGACAGCAGGTTTGCCGCCGCATGATCCCAAAAAGGCTGGTTGTTGTCCTCGATGGGGCAGATGGCCTTTGCCACCGAGAGGATGTCCTGCTGGTTGGGCCTGCCGTCCGCCTTGCGGCGAATGTGCCTCAGGGGGTTGTAGCCGCAGCGCTCGATGCCGGGCGCAAGGGCCGGGACGGTGTTGAGGTCGGCGAAGTTGAGACATTGCACGCGGTAACCGTGGGCTGCCAGCACGGGTCCCACTTCGCGACAGAGCGTCCCTTTGGTGTCGAGCACGATATAGCTCGCATTCATCTGAAGCAGGTTGGGCTTAAGGACGTTTCGGGTCTTGCCGGCTCCCGAGGGGCCGATCACAAGTGCGTTGTTGTTGAGTCCCGTTTGGCGGGTGTCGCAGGAAAGCGTTCGATCCTTGGCGAGGATGGTGGACGATGCGGACTCAGATGCGGCGAGGCGGCTGGCGAGGTTAGACATGGGCGACCTCCTTGGTGGTCGAGAGGATTTCGTGGGCAAAGCCGAGCTCGACGGCGCGCTCGGCCGAAAGGTAGGTGTCTTTTGCAGTGAGGGACTGGATGCGCTTGGCCGAAAGGCCGCTGCGATCAGACAGGATTTGCGTCAGGGCCTTGCGGGTCTGCATGAGACGCCGGCTTGTTTCCTGGAGTGCTAGGGCCGAGCCCCCAGCTCCTTGCGGGATGAGCGGGTCGTGAATCATGAGTTCTGCATGGGGCGCCATACGGCGCTCGTCACCGCCCATAAAAATGATGGCTCCCATGGAGGCGGCCAGCTCCAGGCAGACGGTATGGATAGGGCACGCTGCGAGACGCATAGTGTCGTAGATGGCAAGGCCGGCCCGTACGTTGCCGCCGGGGCTGGCGATAAAGACCGTGATGGGGGCTGCAGGGTCGGTGGCCTCGAGCAGACGGATCTGCTGGCATAGGTCGTGGGCCATCGGGGTTTCGATGTTTCCCATGACGGAGAGCTCGCGACGGGCGAGCATCTCATCGTAAATGCTGGTGAGCGTGATACCTCGGGCGGATTCACGCATGGTGAGGGGGCTGATGATGGGGGAATGATTGGTGTCCATGAGGACTCCTTTCTGTTGGTTGTGTTGTGGAATAGGATTGTTGCCCGCGGAGGGGCTGGCGGGCTACAGGGTTCGTCCGAGCCTGAGATCGAGCTCGGTTGTGGGGCAGGCTGCCTGTTCGTGCGGCTCGCAAGCGCCAAGGGCTCCAAAGCGATGGAGCGTTGCGACGGGCGTGGTGTAGGCGAGCCGCAGCTGATGCTCGATAGGGGCACATCCGTCATTTTTGTAATGAGCCGCGTAGTACTGCGCGATGCTGGCGTTCATCTCGCTGCCATTGCGATGGCGCTCAAACTGGCGTCTGCAGGTCTCGATGATCTTTGCTACCGACTTGGGTGCCGTCGCGGGAACAAGGGCGAGATAGCCCTCAAATAGTTCGTTGATGCTCAGGAGGCACAGCAGGTCGATCAGCGTCCTTATGGCTGCTCCCTCGGCAGAAAAGTGCGCGGTCATGCGGTTATATCGGTTGCGGTCGACGATGGCCACATGGGGTCTAGGAGTTTTCTGCCCCGTGGTCCCGGGCTTTTACCGCGCCTGTGAATTGAGCTCGACGTTGCAGCGCTTGAGGCCGTCCAACGGAAGGAACAGTGCGGTGCGCAGGGTGTTCCGCTTGCTTTTGAGTTCATGACGCTCGTCGGGTTCCCATTCGAGCTTGAGTTTCGTGTCGAGCGCCGTAAGCATATGGGCTAGGCAGCCTACGGTAAGAATGTGCGAATCGTTGTCGCGTTTTGGGGCATAGGGGTCTGTCAGCTTGCGAATGTCGGGGTCGCCCATGATCTTTGTGCAGCGCTTCAGCAGTTGAGGGTGATCGGCCAAGATCGTCGCGAGCGGTAGCGACGCGTAGTTCTTGATGGTCGCGGCGGCAAAGGCGGCGTCATATTCGTTTGCATATGCTCGCTCAATGCGGGCATCCAGAATGCTTTTCTTATCGCCGTCTTCAGCGTGGTGGTTTGTCATAGCTTCTCCAATCGGTTGATGTTCGTGCTGTTTGTTGATGTGTTGGTTGTCGTGAGTGATGTGCTTGCCGTGGGTGATGTGCTGACGTTGGGGTGCTATGCGGTTTTCAATGAGCCCGTGAGGCAGTTGCTGCAGGGGCGGGATGGAACGGCCCATGCAAGGCGGAAGGCATCGTGCTCAAAATCGAGACAGCAATGCCCTGGGTGCCTCACATGTGGCAGTTACCTCATTAAGTTGTCATTGCGTTTGGGGTTGTACTTTGCCGATCTTCCTTCTCTTACACGCTAAAACTCAAACTTCATATGCTCGATCTACTTAAAACCGCAACGGCGGTCTTTTATCAACTTATATGTCGGAACGCGTCTTTGCAAGTACTTTTTTGTCTTTGTTTCAAATGGGGTGGTTTTGCAACCGTCACGCGCCACGCTATGCGAACGTGCCCCGGCTCGGATAAGATGGTGCGATCGAGTTCTACCGTGCTCACCGCAAGTGGTCTTTGCTGCTGAGATAGGTCATGGCCGAAAGGGGCCCGTATCCGTTGGGATACGGGCCCCTTTTCTGTTCAAGACTTTAGTCTGCTGGGCGCGCAGCGGCCAGCTTCAACCCACCCGCTACGCGGGTGGAGACAAACGGCTTTACAAAGCCACCCCTCCGACCGA
>JAIHTM010000422.1 GCA_022713905.1 Collinsella sp. | reverse complement strand
ATCTACCTCGCGGGATCGTCGTTCTCCTCGCAGGGCCTCACGGTCGCGGGCACGCTCACGATGCTCCTCTGCGCGCTCGCCAACACGGTGACCGCGGCGTGGATGATCCCCGCAGGGCTCTTCCTCACGGCGCGGCTCGGCATGCTCGCGGGCATCTTCTGCCCGCTCGCCGCGCAGCTCGTGGGTGGTTTCACCTGGTCGCTGATACCGCTGCCGCAGCTCTTTCCGCCGTCGGCGAGCATGGTCATCCCCACGAGCTTCATCCCCGTGCTGCCGAGCGGCGAGCCACTCGCGGCGGACATGACGCTCGGCGGGGCGCTCGCGGCGGACGGCATGCTCACACTGGCGGGCCTTGCGGTCTGTGTGCTCGCGTTCGCCGCGCTCACGGCGGCGGGCGCGGCCTGGTTCGCACGCTCCGAGGAGAGGTGATGGCCATGACACGACTCTCCGACGCGACGCCGCGCATGACTCTCCCGCGGGCCCTGCTCTCCGAGGCCCTGCGCCTGGCGCGCTCCCCGCTCGCAGCTGTGCACCTCGTCTGCGGCCTGGCAGCCGGTCTTGCCTGCGGCGAGTACTTCTCCGTAACCCGATGGGACCCGGCGCTGGGCGCGGACGCCTACGCCCAGTTCCTCGGCGCCCTCATGCCGCTCATGTCCGCCATCGTCTGCGGGCTCGCCGTGGACGAGGAGCGCACTGCCGGGCGCCTCGCCAACCTCACGGCGGTCCCCTCGCGCGGGCGCGCCGTCGCGGCGAAGCTGCTCGCCCTTGCGGCGCTCGGCGCGGGCGCGCTGGCCGTGGCGCTCGGCGTGTTCGGGGCCGCGCTCGCCGTCGCCGGGCGCCTGCCGCTCGGGCCCGCTCCGCTTGCGGCCGCCTGGGCGGGCATCGTGCTGGGCAGCCTACCCCTCTACGCGCTGGAGCTCGGCGTGGCCCTGCGCCTCGGCCGCAACGCCGCCATCGGCGCCGGCGCGGCGGGGATGCTCCTCGCGTTCTTCTCAGTGGGCGGACTTGCGCACGGCCTCATGACCGGCGAGCTCACCGGTGCCCTGGCGACGCCCCTGAGCTGGGTGCCGCTCGCCTGGCCCGCGCGCCTGGGGTCGCTCGGGGTGGAGGCCTTCATCGACGCCGCACGCGCGGCGGGCCCTCTCCTCACGACTGCGCTCGCCAGCCTCGTGCTCACCCTGGCAACCGCCGCCGTCCTTATCGCCTGGTTCTGCCGCTTCGAGGACGGGAGGGCAGATGCGTAGGAGGC
>JAIHTM010000083.1 GCA_022713905.1 Collinsella sp. | reverse complement strand
CTATGAGATTGGTCTTTCCCGCCGCGTTTGGTCCCGCAAGTATCGTCACGCCCTCGTCCAGGGCAAGACGATAGCTATCGAAGCTGCGGTAGTGCGCGACGGAAAGATCGCGGGCGAACATGGTCATGGCGCAGCGCTAGATGCGGACCGGCATGACCAGGTACAGGTAGTTGATCTTGTCGTAGGACTTGAAGATGCCCGCCTGCGAGTAGCTCTTGAGCTCCAGCGTGATCTCCTTCTCCTTGGACAGGGCATTGAGGCAGCCGAAGATGTAGTGGTAGTTGAAGGCGATGGTGCCCGACTCGCCCTCGGCCTCGACATCGATCGTCTCCTGCGCAAGGTCCTGGTCATTGGAAATGGAGGACAGGCCCATCTGCCCGTTCTCGACATCGATCTCGAACTTGACGGCGGGGTTGGCGCTCGCGATAACGGCCACGCGCTTGAGGGCGGCGTTAAAGGCGGCGACGTCAATCTTGACGCTCGTCACGCACGAATCGGGGATGAGCTGCTTGTAGTTGGGGTACACGCCCTCGATACGACGCGACACGTAGGTGGTGTTGCCGGCCTCAAAGACGACCTGGGTGTCGGTAGCCCCGATCATGATGGTCGCCTGGCTGGCCATGATGTTCAGTGCGTCGTTAAAGGCGTCAGCCGGAACGTTGAGCTCAAAGGAGCCCTCGAGGGTCGAGGTCTCGACCTGCGTATCGCACACGGCCAAGCGGAAGGAATCGGTCGCCACCAGGCGCACGGTGTTGTTCTCGACCTTCATGTGCACGCCGCCCAGGATGGGGCGAGCCTTGTCGGTCGAGGTGACGCGCCACACGCGGCCGACCATCTCGGACAAGATATCGGTCGGCAGCTCCACGGCACTCTCGATGGCATAGGCCGGAAACTCAGGGAAGTCATTGGCATCGAGCGTGTTCAGGCGGAACGAGCTCTTCTCACAACTGATCAGCACCTGGCGCTCGGACAGCTCAAAGGTGACCGGGGCATCGGGGAGAGTCTTGGTGATATTGGAGAGCATCTTACAGGGGATAACCATCTCGCCCTCTTCTTCGACATGCGCCGCGATGCGATGACGGATCGAGATGGTGTAGTTAGAGGTCTGGAATTCCAAGATGCCGTCTTGCGCCTTGACGAGCACGCCCGACAGGATGGGAAGGGTGGATGCCGAAGCGACACCCTTCATAACGACGCCGATGGCTTGTGTAAGCGAGCTCTGGCTGACGGTGAACTTCATCTTTTAATACCTTTCTATAGATATAAATATCTTAATAATAGTAATAGCACTGACGAAACTGTTGATTACTCACAAAGACGCAGGTCAGACCCAGAAAGAGAATCGACAGCAACCTGTGTGCAACAGGGGTGGTTTTCCACGTTCAAAACCTGCGCAAAACTTTTCATCACCGCGGATTGGGTTTTAGACACCTTATGCCCGTGGTTTCGACAAGTTTTCAACAGGTGTCTCTATTTCCCTACGAGCGTAGTGTAATTTTATCGCGCAGCGACTTGAGGTCTTCGGTGACGGTGCGGTCTTCCTGGATCATCTTCTGGACCTTTTTGTAACTCGTGCTGACGGTCGAGTGGTTGCGGTTGCCAAATTCGGCGCCTACCGCCGTGGTCGTCATCTCGCACATTTCGATGGCCAGGTAGATAGCGATATGGCGTGCTTTGGCGATATTGGCGTTGCGACGCGGGCCGATGAGCTCCTCGTGCGTCACGCCGTACTGCTCTTCGATGACGGACTGAACCGTTTGCACGTTGATCTTTTTGGCCGATGTGTCGAAGTACTGGCTGGCGATGGCGTCGATATCGTCAAAGGTGAGCTCCCCGCCCTCGCGCTCGCGGTCGCCCGCCTCGCCGGCGCAGCGCTCGCAGAAGCTCTCGAGTTCGCGGATGTTGGTGCCCGAGACCTCGGCCATGTGTTTAAAGTGCTCGTCGGTCAGGTGTCCGCCGTCGCCCCCATAGGCCGCCAGCAGCGAGTCGTCGCCTGCCTCGGGAGCGGCGACGATGGTGTTCTCGTAATAGCGCTGCAAGATCTTGTATTTCATCTCGTAGCTGGGCTCTGCGACCAGGCAGAGCATGCCGGCGTTGAAGCGGCTGGTCAGACGCTCGTCCATGCTCAGGTCCTTGGGGGCACGGTCTGCCGCGATGACGACCTTCTTGTTGTTGCGGATGAACTCGTCCATGAGCTGGAAAAAGTAGTCCACGCTCGCGCGCTTGCCGATGATGTTTTGGATGTCATCGATGATGAGCACGTCCACGCCGTGGTATGCCTGCATGATAGGGGCGTTGCTCTTCTTTTGACGGTCGAACTCGGTCATCAGGTCGTCCAGATATGCCTGGGAGTTGGCATACTTGACCTTGATCTCGGGCGACTTCTCGGCGAGCTCGTTTTTGATGGCAAGCAGCAGGTGCGTCTTGCCCAGGCCCGATTTGCCGTAGATGAACAGTGATGTGCACGTGCCGCGCTCGTCCGCGAGGGCGGCAAACTTGAGTGCCGAGCGATAGGCATGGCTGTTCTCGGGGCCGTAGACAAAGTTCTCAAAGGTAAATTTTGAGTTCGCGGCGAGCGGGGCTCCATCCGTATTCTGCTCGGCCGGCACGGTCGGTGCTGGCATGGGTGAAGCGGGGGTCGCAACTTGCGTGGGTTTAGTCGGCGCTCCGCCCTTCATCTGGTTCATCATGCGACGAAAATCATCGGCCGAGAGCGTGTTTTTGATTGCAATGCCCGAATCCGCGCCCGCCGCTGCGTCGTGAGCGATGGGCATGTGCGTGACGGGTACGTTCGTTGACGTCGCCGTCGCGGTCGGCAACGGTGCCATGGTTTCACGGGAAACATCGCTGTGCTGGTGCTCGATCGTCGGTACGTCGCCTGCGGAGGCCGGCACCGCCGGGGAAGCGGCGGGAGCCGTGGCGGGCGCCGTCGTGGCAGCGGATTCCGTCGCGGCGCCTTGCGGTGCCACGACGTCGAGCGCAATCGGTGCAAAGGCGATTTCTTCCAGATAGGCCTCAATAGTCGGCTGATGCTTTTTGAGCTGCGCGATGGCAAAGCGCGAGGGGGCCTCGATCGTGAGCGTATCTTCGGTCAGGCTTATGGCGCGCGATTGCCCCAGCATGTTGATGAGGCGTGCATCTTGGCCGTCGCGCTGGCAAAAGGCGATGGCATCCCCCAGGATGATGCTTGCTTCCTCGTCCACTGTCTCTCCCGTTCTTTAGCTCTGAGCTCGCACGCGAGCGGCGCCGAGTTCGGTCAGATGGTATTTCTGGCCATGCTTGATGACCAAGCCGGCCTGCGCCAAGTCATTGAGCGTGCGTGACCAAGTGGGGGCCGAGTTTCCAAACGCCCTCGCCAGATCGGTTGCACCGCACGCTTGATTTTGCGCCAGATAGCCCAGCGCGGCGTTGCCGCGGTCGCTTACGAACACGTCCGGTTGTGGCTGCGCATACTGATTTGCTGCATTAGGATACATCATTTGAGCTGCTGGTTGTTGAGAACTCTGCATCGGTGGCATTTGCTGTTGAAAACTTTGAGGCCACTGTTGGTAAGGCTGCGGAGGCATCTGCTGGGCCCAAGGGCTGTACTGCTGCTGCGGCATCTGCTGGTACGGCTGCTGATATCCCTGCTGGTACTGCTGCGGGAACTGCTGGCCATACCCCAGTGGCGGCATCTGCTGATATGGATATCCCTGTTGGTACGGCTGATAGCCCATTTGCTGGCCACCCGGTGCCCCCGTCGCCTGCTGCATTGCTGCTGCATCCTGATCCGCCAGCGGCACGGTCTCTGGCATGTTTGGCGGCATCGACATCGATGTCGCCTGGGGCTCTTGTGTAGGAAGCATTCCGGGATGCTGCATCTGCCCCACGGGGGGCTGCATCTGCTGCGTTGCCATGGGCTGCTGCGCAAAAGCTCCCGGCAGGGGATATGTGGGCTGCTCCGTCTCGGGCCGCACGGCAGCACCGCGTCCGCCGGCGCGCTCGATTTCCTGCACGCGTTTAGGGTCCAGGCTTACCGTAACCACGGTGCCGTTGCCCATGTTGTCCTCGATGGATACGGCACCGCCGGCGTTTTCCAAATACTCTTGCACCATGGGAAACCCTGCTCCGGTTCCACGGATATAGCGCTTCATCTTGCTGTTTGCGCTGGTAACGCCAAAGTCGAAAGCGCGTTCCTTGTCGTCGATGCCGGGTCCTTGATCGGCAAAGCGGATGGTGTCTCCGCCGTCCAGAATCGAGATGATGGGCTCGGCAAAGTGCGCGTGGATAAAGTTTTCGACAATCTCGCGGATGACCATGAGCGAGATATGGCCACCTTGTTCTTTCATGCACTGGTAGACGGTGTTAGTAGTCTCTTCCAAATACGTGCGGATATCTTGCGGATCAATGACGATCACACGCGGTGTCGACAGCATGTCGTCATAGACGGCGATACGCGCGGCGTACATGGCTTTTGGCGCCTGCGTGGTCGTCTGCTCGCCTTCCGCACGCTCTTCGCGCACGCCGGTGATGTGCTCGTTGTCGGGTGCCGGATCACCGGAATCGACCATGGTGTAGAAGTCGTCAGACATGCCGCTCGCAATCTTTCAAAAGGTTTTGAACAAATAGTAGCTCACCGCGCAATGTTTCTCATCTTTCGACAAGTTTTCAAAACCTGTTGAAAACTTTGGAAAACGGACGAAAAGTTCTCAACATTTCCAACATGACCTGTTGAAAACTCGATGAAATTTCGTGAAAAGTTGTCTGCTGCCTCAAATGCCGATTCTGCTTATGGGGGAACCGTGTACTCTTTGCAACCTTTTACCTTTGATTTCTTGACATTTGAACATTGATTTCCCTACAATCTTCAAGCTCACGTGTCTATATCTGCGTCCGCGTCCCCGCGGACACTCGAAATGCAGCAGGAGGAACTTAAGATGAAGCGTACGTATCAGCCTAATAAGCGTAAGCGTGCCAAGACCCATGGCTTCCGTGCCCGTATGGCCACTAAGGGTGGTCGTGCCGTGCTCGCCCGTCGTCGCGCCAAGGGCCGCAAGCGTCTCACTGTCTAGCAGCGATACACACATCTCGCATGAAGACTATTAAGTCTCGGCAAGATTTCGAGCATGTGTTCAGTCAGGGGCGTCGTTTCAATCACCCTCTGATTCGAATGACCATATGTGAATCGGTTGGCGAAGGCGACTCCGGAAGGGTCGCCTTCGTTGGTGCTAAACGACTCGGTTGTGCTGTCGTGCGCAACCGATCTAAGCGTGTGATGCGCGAGGCCGCCCGCAGCTGTGGATTTCCCGTTGCGGGTTATGACATCATCTTGTTCGCGACTCCCAAGACGAGGGTTTCCTCGCCGGAGGAGATGGACAAGGCGTTGCGTTCGCTTATGAAGCGCGCCGGCGTTGCCGGGGAGGAGCGATGAGCAATCACGTTTTGCGACGTGTTGCCATCGCTCCTATTCGCATATATCAACAGGTTGTTTCGCCCTTATTACCTGACGCCTGCATTTATTACCCAACGTGCTCACAATACGCCGTTCAGGCGATTGAGAAGTACGGTGTTTTGAGAGGCTGCTGGCTTGCCGTGAGGCGCATCGCTCGCTGCAATCCCCTGCACGTCGGCGGTTATGACCCTGTGCCTTAGCGGGCACTCGCTATCGGAGGAAAACTTACATGTGGGATTGGATCGTTAACATCCTTTTCGAGCTGCTCAAGCTCATCCAGACCTTTGCGGTCGACTGGGGCCTGTCCATCATCATCCTGGTGGTCATCATCCGTCTGCTGCTGACGCCGCTCATGCTCAAGTCGACCAAGTCGACGGCTCGCATGCAGGTGCTGCAGCCCAAGATGCTCGAGATCCAGGAGCGCTATGCCGACGATCCCCAGCGTCAGGCCGAGGAGATGCAGAAGTTCTACAGCGAGAACAAGTTCAACCCCATGGCTGGTTGTCTGCCGCTGTTGATCCAGATGCCTGTCCTGTTCGCCCTGTTTACGCTGCTGCGTAACCTGCCGAACTACTTTAGCGACGGCACGTTCTCGTTCTTCAACATCCTGCCTGACCTTACCACCACGCCGAGCGCTTCCTTTGCCGATGGCTTTATGGTTGCGCTGCCTGCGCTGGTTTGCCTGATTCTGTTCGCTGTCTTGACCCTGATTCCGCAGCTGTATATGTCTCGCAATCAGACTGGTCAGCAGGCCCAGAGCATGCGCATGATGGCTGTCGTCATGACCGTCATGATGCTTTGGATGGGCTGGAGCCTGCCCGTCGGCGTTCTGCTGTACTACGATGTGTCTTTTGCCTGGCAGGTTATCCAGCAGATCTTCGTGACGCAGAAGGTTGTCGACAAGGCTAAGGCCGATGAGGAGGAGCGCCTCAAGAACGCTCCGCTGCAGGTCGAGGTTACCCGTCGCGAGAAGAAGCCGCGTCCGCACAAGAAGAAGTAGTCGGGATATCAATCTTATTTAGGTACCTAACTTTTGGAGTACGTTATGTCTGAAGAGATCATCGAGGATATGCTTGAGGAGGTTGCCCCGCAGATTGCGGGCGATTATCCCGAGATTGCACAGCGCTACAAGGCCGGTGAAGAGCTGACCGACGAGGAGCTCGACACCATTGCCGATGTTGCGATTTCCATTCTGCGTTCCATCCTTTCGCACTTCGATGCCGCCAACTCTCCTATTGATGAGTACGAGGGCGACGAGGGCGAGCTGATTTTGGATGTTACGGCTCCTGATCTTGCTGTTCTCATTGGCCGTCATGGTCGTACCCTTGATGCTCTTCAGGTCATGTTCTCTTTGCTGGTGAGCCGCAAGCTTGGCTTTAGGTATCCGGTTGTGGTTGACGTTGAGGGCTACAAGAGCCGTCGTCAGGACAAGGTTGCCTCTATGGCTCAGTCTGCCGCAGAGCGTGCCATCCGCACTCATAAGAGTGTTTCGCTTCCGCCCATGAATGCCTATGAGCGCCGACTGGTTCATATTGCACTTCGTGGCAATGATGCTGTCGATACCCATTCTGAGGGTTCTGACCCTGATCGCCATGTAGTGATTGTTGCTCGATAATCTTCTCGAGCTTATGCTAAGGGGGCGTGGTTTCCACGTCCCCTTTTTTTGTCAAAAGTTCTCGATACACTGATTTTTGTCAGAAAGGAGCTTCTGTTGTTTGTACTTACAGATCAGCAGGCTGACGAGATGCTCAGCCGTTTAACTTCCTATTGCAAAGAGTATTCCTTGAGCGTAACTGATGCTGAGCTGAGGAAATGTATCCAGCATTTGGATTTGGTTCTGGAAACAAATAAGACAACCAATCTCACTCGTATTCTTAACGTTGAAGATGCTGCGGTACTTCATATCCTCGACTCACTTGTTTTGCTTCCTTATGTCAATAAGGCTCCTGATGGAGCTTTGCTCGATATGGGAACAGGCGCAGGCTTCCCTGGTATTCCATTAACGATAACCACGCATCGTAAAGCTACTTATATTGACTCTGTTGGCAAAAAGGTTGATGCTGTCAATTCTTTTGTTCATGCTCTCGGATTGAAATATGGTCATGCAGTCCATGATCGCCTTGAAGAATATGCTCGAAGCCATAAGAAGCAGTTCTCTGTCGTAACCGCCCGCGCGCTGGCCCCTCTACCGATTCTTGTTGAGTATGCGGCTCCTTATCTCAAAGATGGTGGGTTATTTGTTATCACGAAGGGCAATCCATCTGATGAGGAGCTTGCTTCCGGCATGTCGGCCGCTAAGATCTGTGGCTTCACTTTGCTTCTGAATGACTCAATCGATTTGCCAGAGGGCTTGGGCCACAGGGAGTTCATTGTTCTTAAGAAGAGTCATTTAGCATCCGTTTCATTGCCTCGTGCAAATGGCATGGCAAAGAAGAATCCGCTTGCCTAGATGTTTCACGTGAAACATAATGGATACTAACAACTTGCACTGTTTCACGTGAAACATGGCGGTTGATATCGAATCGGAATGTTTCACGTGAAACATCCTCCGTTTGACAGCTTTAATACACACCAGGAGGGACCGTGGGATTTCGCGACGTTAAGCGTTCGAAGAGCGCAAAAGACACGCGTATTATTGCAATCATCAATCAAAAAGGCGGCGTCGGTAAGTCAACGACGGCTGTAAACCTTGCAGCAGCACTGGGTGAACAGGGACGCAAGACACTGATTGTCGATTTTGATCCGCAGGGAAACAGCACCAGTGGATTCGGAATTGAAAAAGAAGACCTTGATCAATGCATCTATGATGCATTGCTGAATGACGTGCCGGCAGAATCGCTTGTTCTTGATACAAATTGCAAAAAGGTATTCGTTATTCCGGCGACAATTCAGCTTGCAGGTGCCGAAATTGAGCTCGTAAGCGCAATTGCACGTGAAACCCGCCTAAAAGATTTGCTTGAGCCGATTCAGGACGAGTTTGACTTTATTTTCATTGACTGTCCTCCTTCGCTCGGCCTGCTTACTATCAACGCTTTGACCGCAGCAGACAGCGTTTTGATTCCGATCCAGTGCGAATATTACGCACTCGAGGGCGTTACGAAGCTGCTTGAGTCAATGAAGATGGTCAAATCACGGCTGAACAAGGGCTTAGACACCTATGGTGTGCTTATGACCATGTATGACTCGCGTACTTCACTATCGAATCAGGTTGTTGAGGAGGTTCAATCGTACTTTGGTGATAAGGCGTTTAAGACGCTAATCCCCCGTACGGTTAAAATCTCCGAAGCTCCGTCTTTTGGAGAACCGGTAATTACCTATGCACCTCAAAATAAGGGTGCAAAAGCATATATGAACCTTGCAAAAGAGGTGATCAAGCGTGCCTAGTGTAAAGAAACGTGGCGGATTGGGACGTGGACTCAATGCTTTGGTCTCAGAGGCCGAGTATGAGACCGGCGGTTCGGCTGCATCGGCTTCAAATACCGCATCTGAAACAAAACTACCTATTGAGGATATCGTTCCCAACCCTAATCAGCCGCGAATTCACTTTAACGAAACTGAACTTCGCGAGTTGAGCGAGTCAATCCAAGAACATGGCGTTTTGCAGCCGCTTTTGGTTCGCAAGCATGGAAACGGCTATGAGATCATCGCTGGTGAGCGTCGTTACCAGGCGTCAAAGCTTGCTGGCCTTGAAGAATTGCCAGTCATCATTAAAGAGGTAAATGATGAAGAGATGCTGGCTCTTGCTCTTATCGAAAACCTTCAGCGTTCTGATCTGAATCCCGTCGAAGAGGCTAAGGGCTATCGCCAACTCATTGATGCCAGCGGGATGACCCAGGAGGCATTGTCGAAGGCAGTAAGCAAGTCACGCTCTGCAATTACAAACTCGCTGCGTCTTCTCGATCTCCCCGAAGTAGTTCAGCAGATGATTTTTGAGGGTAAACTTACTGCTGGTCATGCACGTGCGATTCTTGCAGTTCCCTATGAGGACGCGCGTATTCGACTTGCAGAGAAAGTTGTTACAGAGGGCCTTTCCGTAAGAGCGACAGAAAATCTTGCTCCGTTGTTTTCTGCCGGAGAGACACCTAAGACGCCGAGGCCTGCAACGCCTCAGTCTTTTAAAAAGGCTGCCCGCGTGCTTCGTCAGGTTTTAAATACCAACGTGCGTGTGAAGAGCTCACGTGGAAAGAATAAGATTGAGATTGAGTTTAAAGACGAGGAAGAGCTCTCTCGTATTCTTGACGAAATGATTCAGTTTGATCAAGGAGGCCAAGATGAGGAATAAGATTTTAACAGCGATTGCATTGGTGACGACTGTCGCGGCTGGTGCCTTTGCTGGCTATAGGATCGCGACAGACGATGAACTTCGAGGTCGTTTGCTTCGTAGCGCGCAAGATATCGTCGATACTTCCAAAAAGAAAATGGATGTTATGACAGAAGATGTTGCCATGCGTACTGCTCAGGTAACGAAGAATCCCAAGATTAATCAAGGTTGGGTCAGCAACCAATGGGAAAATGTAGGCTATTAGGTACCTAACAATTACTCAGCATATTTTGAGGGGTCCTTGTCTGATTCATGAGACAAGGACCCCTTATTTTGGCCGTAAAAATGGGACAGGTAGCAGCTGATTCAAAATTAAGG
>JAIHTM010000082.1 GCA_022713905.1 Collinsella sp. | reverse complement strand
ATATGGGGCCGTCTGTTGATTGGGGACAGACTTAAATGAGCGTTTTCACGCATTTAAGTCTGTCCCCAATCAACATTGCTGCGGCACCTTGCTCGGCTAAAGCGTACAATAGCGCCTATGCGAAAGGGGAACAGATGATCAACGAAACGATGTATGCTCGCGGTGCGGAAAGCTCCATCATCCGCGAGATCTTTAGCTATAGTCTTGAGCGCAAGGCACAGATCGGTGCGGAGAACGTATTCGATTTTTCGCTGGGCAACCCGAGTGTTCCGGCGCCGGCTGCCGTGGCGGAGTCCATTAAGAAGGCCTTGGAGCTGCCGAGTGATCAGTTGCACGGCTACACCCCCGCTCCGGGCCTGCCGCAATGTCGAGCAGCCGTCGCCGAATCGCTCAACCGTCGCTTTGGAACGAACTATGAGGGTAAGGACGTCTTTATGACGGTGGGTGCCGCGGCTTCGCTCACCTGTACGCTCAACGCCGTTACGAACCCGGGCGACGAGGTTATTGTTATCGCCCCGTACTTTCCGGAGTATCGCGTTTGGATTGAGAAGGCCGGCTGCACGTGTGTTGAGGCGCCTGCTGATGAAGACACGTTCCAGCTGAGCGTGGACAACGTGCTCAAGGCGATCACCGATAAGACGGCTGCCGTCATTATCGACTCGCCCAACAATCCGACCGGTGCCGTATATACATGCGACACGCTGACGCGACTGGCCAATGTTCTGCGCGAGGCCAACGCTCAGCGCGATTCCGAGAATCCGATTATGCTCATCTCGGATGAGCCGTACCGCGAGATCGTGTACGGTGCCGAGGTGCCTTGGGTGCCCTCGATCTACGAGCACAGCATCGTGTGCTACTCGTATTCCAAGTCGCTGTCGCTGCCTGGTGAGCGCGTGGGTTGGATCTTGGTTCCCAACACCAATCCGCAGGCTGCCCGTCTGATGCCGGCTGTTGCGGGTGCTGCCCGTACGCTGGGCTTCGTGTGCGCGCCGGCGCTCTTTCAGCGCGTAATTATCGACTGCATCGATGAGCCGAGTGACGTTGAGGCCTATGCACGTAACCGCACCGCGCTTACCGACGCACTAGCGGAGTATGGCTACACCTATGTTGAGCCGGATGGTGCATTCTACCTGTGGGTGAAGGCGCTGGAACCCGATGCGAATGCGTTTTGCGAGCGTGCAAAGAAGTATGAGTTGCTTGCGGTTCCCTCGGACAGCTTTGGTATGCCGGGTTGGTTCCGCCTGGGCTATTGCGTGAGTTACGAAACGATTATCAATTCGCTACCCGCTTGGAAACAGTTGGCGGACGAGTATCGTTAAAAGTAAAGCGCTCTGCCTACAATGTTTTACGTGAAACGGGGTTTGGTGTTAAGCCAGACCCCGTTGTCATGGACGTTGTGTCTTTGGGATGGAGTGGTTTTACGACTATCGAAGGCTATGCGTACAATGAATATAAGCGACGGCCGTGCCAGATAAGGAGACCTGATGCCCTACCTGCTTTCTTGTGACATTCATACCCATACGATATTCTCTGCGCATGCATATTCGACCATTGAGGAGAATGTGTACTGGGCGGCAGAGCGTGACCTGCAGGTGCTCGGATCTGCCGACCATCTGAGCTCTATGGTTACGGCTTGCCCCAATGACCTGCGCAGTTACCAATTCTTTATCAACCAGGATATCTGGCCGCGCATTTGGAGCGGCGTGCTGGTGCTGCGTGGTGCCGAGGCCGATATCGTTTCGCTGGACGGAAGCCTGTTTGGCGAGGACACTCCTGTCACGCTCGATATTGCCGGCGATTCGTACAGCCGTCAGCATTCGCTGTTCGATTTGGTTACGCGAAATTTGGATTATTTGGTTGCGAGCGTGCATAATCCGCAGATTGCTGAGGGTGCGACGCTGGCCCAAACGACCGAGATGTATATCAATGCCTTGGAACACCCCAAGGTGTTCATGCTGGGTCACGCGGGTCGCTCGGGCGTGCCGTTCGATATCGACGAGGTGCTGTTGGCGGCTAAGGCCAAGCACAAGATTATCGAGATCAACAACCATAGTCTTGAACACGGTGTCGACACTGAGCATTGGGCTGTATGCCGCAAGATCGCCGAGCGTTGCGCTGAGCTGGGCGTGGGCATTGGCGTTTCGACCGATGCGCACATTGGCATGGCAATTGGTAAGCTCGATTACGCTCGCAAGATGCTCGACGAGATTCACTTCCCGTTGGATCTGATCGTGACGCGCGATCGCGAGACGCTGCTGCGCGAGATGGCGGCAGCCGGCGTGTGCGACCTGCGCAAGGGGATGTAGCGGAGTTTATAAACCAAGCGAGGGGGGCGGCCCAGACGGGTCGCCCCCCCCTCTTGTCCCAAAAACCTACTGAGGTTGGTTAGCGGCGTTCGAGGACCGCTACGGTTTCGGTGTGGTCGGTGTGAGGGAACATGTCGACGGGCGTGATCTTGAGCAGGCGATAGCCTCCGTCGAGGAGCTGATGCAGGTCGCGCTCTTGAGTTACGGGGTTGCAGCTGATATAGGTGATGCGGCGCGGCTTAAGCGCGCAGGCAGCTTCGAGGAACTCGGGCGTGGAGCCGGCGCGCGGCGGATCGATGGAAAGGACGTTGACCCGCTCGTTGTTGTCGGCGGCATCTAGGATGTAGTCGGTGGCGTCGTCGGCCATAAACCAAGCGCTGCGGGTGAGGCCGTTGAGCTCGGCATTGCGACGTGCGTCGGCAATGCCCGCCGGGTTGCGCTCCACGCCGAGCAGCATAATGCCGATACCCTTGTTCTGGGCATCTTTAGCTGCGCAGAGACCGATGGTACCGCTGCCACAGTAGGCATCCATGAGCACATCGCCCTGGTGCAAATCCATGCCGTCGATAGCGAGCTGATAGAGCAGCTCGGTCTGTTGCGGGTTGGTCTGGTAGAACGCGGTGGGGGAGATATCGAACTCACAGCTGAGTAGCTGGTCGCGCATGCATTCGGCGCCATATACAATGCGGGTTTCCTCGCCGAGGATGGCGTTGCCGGGGCGTCCGTTGATGTTTTGGGCAACGGTGACGATATGCGGATCGAGTGCGGCGACAGCCTCAAAGAACTCCTGCGCATGCGGCAAGTCGCGCTGGGCGGTCACGAGGGTGACCATAATCTGGTCGGTGCGCCAGCCGCAGCGAACGACGGCATAGCGAAGCAACCCCAGATGCTTGTCTTCGTTAAAGGCGGGAATGCGCAGGCGCTCAGCCTCACGCGCGATGCCGTTAAGAATCTGTCGGGCGCCCGGTGCCTCGACGGGGCATTCGGGAACAGCAACGATTCTGTGCGTGCCGCGCTCAAAAAAGCCGCAGCGGACAGCGCCCTCTTTGCCGGGGGCAAAGGGAGTGGCGGCCTTATGGCGAAAACCGCGCGGCGCAGGATATTTGCCCGGGTCGCCCAGGGTGACACCCATGCCACGAATAGGATCTACAGCAATGCCCTCACGCTCACAAAGCGAAGCAAAAAGCTCCTCCATAGCAGCCTGCTTGGCGGCGAGCTGCTTCTTATAAGGACGATTGAGCGCCGTACACCCACCGCAAGCTTTCATGATGGAACAAGGAGACTTGGAATCAACGGCCTTACGCGCAGACGGAACCGGATTCTTATACGGGCGCTTGGAGCGATTCTGAGATGCCTTATCCTCGTTCCGACGAGAGCCGGGACGCTTGGCCTTAGCCTTGCCCTTAGCCGATTTGCTTTTTGCAGCTTTAGAAGACTTGGATTTCGTAGAAGATTCCTCCTCCTTCGACCCCTCAACCGCCTCCACCAAAGCACGACGAGCCCTACGCTCCGCACGAGATTCTGCCATCAATAACTCCACTAATTCATGAATTAAAGCTGCAAGTATTGTACCGTGCCAAGCCAGCAGACGATATGCAAGCGGTTTAATCGTGTCAGCGATAAGCCCAACGACGGTTGCCCGCCGCGTGAGGGGTGTGGGGGTTAAGTTTATCGCGAGTTCCGCACGAACAGGAGGCCACTTAATGTGGCCTCCGTCGTGAGCAGGACTGTAGAGCAGGAAACTTAACCCCCACACCCCTCACGCGGCGGGCAAACTCGCCTTGTACTCCATCTCACTAAAGTGTATGATTCTGGACGTTACACGACTCACTTTACTTAACTAAAGTGCCATCAAGGGGGAATACCATGAATACCGATATGTCTCGTCGTCAGTTTGTTGGTCTAGCCGGCTCGCTCGCCACGGTGCTTGGCCTTGGTCTTGTCGGTTGCGGCGGTGGTGCCGGCAAGGGCTCCGCTGCTGGCTCTGCCGCGGCCAAGGATGTGAAGGGCGCTGCGGAGTCCAAGAAGCTCGTGGTGGGCTTTGATAAGTCCTATCCTCCGTACGGCTTTGTGGGCGACGATGGCGAGTACACCGGATTTGATCTCGATCTTGCCAAGGCTGTTGCCGATAAGCAGGGCTGGGAGGTCAAATACGAGGCCATCGATTGGGATGCCAAGGACACGCTGCTTAACTCGGGCGCCATCAACTGCATCTGGAACGGCTTTACCATGGAGGGCCGTGAGGACGACTACACGTTCTCCGAGCCGTACATGCTCAACGAGCAGGTGCTGGTGGTCAAGAAGGATGCGGGCATCAAGGGCTGGGACGATCTTGCCGGCAAGACTGTGATTACCCAGACTGATTCCGCTGCGCAGGACGTGCTTGAGGGTGACCAGAAGGATCTGGCGGCGACGTTTGCCACGCTCGACACGATCGGCGAGTACAACACGGCCTTTATGCAGCTCGAGAGCGGCGCGGTCGATGCCGTGGCTTGTGACCTTTCGATTGCCCAGTATCAGCTTGCCGCCAAGCCCGATGCCTATACGCAGCTTGATGAGCCGCTGTCCAGCGAGCACTACGCCGTCGGCTTTAAGAAGGGCGACACCAAGTCGGCCGACGCCGTGACCGAGTCGCTCAAGGCGCTCTACGAGGACGGCACGGTTAAGGACCTGTGCGACAAGTATTCAAGCTATGGTCTATCTTTCGATAATTGGGTGCTCAAGTAATGTCTATTCAGGTCATGATACAGATGCTTGGCCAGGGGTTCTTGGTCAGTTTGCAGCTGTTTGTGTTGACGCTGCTCGGGTCGATTCCGCTGGGAATTCCCGTGGCGTTTATGCGCATGAGCAAAATCGCGCCGCTTCGCTGGATTGCGCGCATCTATATCTCGGTCATGCGCGGCACGCCGCTCATGCTGCAGATGTTTGCCATCTACTTTGCCCCGTATTACGTGTTTGGCATTTCGCTCACGCCCGATTCCAAGTGGACGGCGTGCGTCGTGGCGTTCATCATCAACTACGCCGGTTACTTTGCCGAGATCTATCGCTCGGGCTTGCAGTCCATTCCGCGCGGTCAATACGAGGCTGCCGAGGTGCTGGGCTATTCGCGCGTGCAGACGTTTCTGTATATCGTGATGCCGCAGGTCGCCAAGCGTATTCTGCCGGCGATGGGCAACGAGATCATCACGCTGGTCAAGGACACGTCGCTGGCGTTTGCCATTGGCGTGGGTGAGATGTTCTCGACGGCCAAGGCGCTGGTCGCCTCGCAGGTGAGCATGGTGCCGTTTGCGATTGCGGCGCTGATTTACTGGGTCTTTAATTTCGTTGTCGAGATGCTGCTGGGCGCCGCCGAGAAAAAATTGGATTACTACCATGATTAATTCGGTAATGAATATATCGAACGCTCGCAAGGCGTTTGGCGGCAATGAGGTGCTCAAGGATATCTCGCTCGAGGTAAAGCGTGGAGAGGTCGTGGCGATTATCGGGCCTTCGGGTGGCGGCAAGTCCACGCTGCTGCGGTGTGCCACGCTGCTCGAGACGCTCGACGGAGGCTCGCTCTCGTTTGGCGACCTTGCCGTTGCGACGGATGCGGGTTCGGGCGCGGTCTATGCGAAGGGCGATGTGCCCAGGCAGGCGCGCTCACGATTTGGCCTGGTGTTTCAGAACTACAATCTGTTCCCGCACTATACCGTGATGAAAAACATCACCGATGCGCCGATCCGCGTTCTTAAGCGCCCGCGCGAGCAGGCGGAAGCTCGTGCGCATGAATTGATTGCTCAGATGGGGCTTGTGGGCAACGAGAACAAGGTTCCGTGTGAGCTTTCGGGCGGTCAGCAACAGCGCGTGAGTATCGCCCGCGCCTTGGCGCTCGACCCGGAAATCTTGTTCTTTGACGAGCCGACCTCGGCGCTCGATCCCGAGCTAACGGCCGAGGTGCTGCGTGTCATTAAAGACCTTGCCGCGCAGAATATGACGATGGTGATCGTGACCCACGCGATGCAGTTTGCGCGCGATGTTGCCGATCGCGTGGTCTTTATGGACGGAGGCCGCATTGTCGAGGAGGGTCCGGCCGAGCAGGTTATCGACCATCCGCGCGAGCAGCGCACGCGTGAGTTTTTGAGCCGTATCGAGGGATAGGCTCAGGTATTTGCTCAACTATTAATTGAGGCGAAGCCGCCGCAGGTCTTACGGTCTGTGGCGGCTTTTTGTTTGCATCGGCGGGGTTCAATAATCGCCTCACAAGCTTGTCTCTTCCTCTCGCCGCCTGTATTCATACGTGTGCCGAAAGGTGTGCATGGACGGTCGCCCGTGAGGGTAGGGTGGTGGCATAGGACATTTGGAGGGTGAGTCGGCTCGGCTGCCGACCATGCTGCTCCCGGGATGGCATCGACCGCGAACTCTCCCCGTTGGCGTCGCGCAATGCGCGCGGCCCTGCAAGGAGGTCATCATGGGTGCTCCCAAGACCGGTAACGTAAGGAACGTGGTGCTCGTAGGCCAAGGCGGGGTGGGCAAGACTTCACTCGCCGAAGCCATGCTCCACCTTTCCGGCAAGACCGCCCGCCTGGGCGGCCACGACGGCACCAAGCCTACGCTCGACTATGACCCTGAAGAGGTCAAGCGTTCATTCTCCATCTCGACGACCATTGCGCCAATCGACTGGAAGGGCGCGCGCATCAATGTGCTCGATGCCCCGTGCTACCCCGATTTTATCGGCGACGCCTTTGCCGCGATGAGCGTCTGCGAGACGGCTCTGTTTGTGGTCGACGCCGAGGCCGGCCCGCAGCCTACGACGGTTAAGCTCTGGTATGCCGCCGAGGACCTGCGCCTGGCGCGTGCGGTGTTCGTAAACCGCCTGTCGCGCTCCGAGGCCAGCTTTGCGACCACGATGGACCTGCTGCAGGAGCGCTTTGGCACGCGCCTGGGCGCCGTGACCCTTCCCTGGGGCGAGGGCGAGGACTTTGACGGCATCATCGACCTGGTGCGCATGAAGGCGCGCCATTGCAACGGCACCGAAGCCGTTGAGTCGGAGATTCCCGAGGAGTATCGTGCCCAGGCCGAGGAGGCCCATGACCATCTGTGCGAGTTGGTGGCCGAGGCCGACGATGAGCTGATGATGAAGTACCTGGAAGGCGAGGAGACACTGACGCAGGAGGAGCTTGAGGGCTTGCTGTCGAAGGCGATTGCCGAGCGCATCTTTGTGCCGGTCTTTGCGGGCGATTGCATTAAGGAGCAGGGCGTCAACTCGCTGATGGACGACATCGCGACGTACTTCCCGGCGCCGACCGACTACGGCGAGATGCCGCTTATCGACGGCGATTCGCTCAAGATTTCGAGCGACGATGACCGTCCGGTGGCGTTTGTGTTTAAGACCCTGGCCGATCCGCAGCAGGGTCGCATCAGCTTTATCAAGGTGCTGACGGGCACGCTTGAGCCGGGTCTTGAGTTGGTCAACGCGCGTACCCGCAAGAGCGATCGTTTGGCTCACTTGTATGTGATGTGCGGCCGCGATATGACCGAGGTTGGCCATGCCTATGCCGGCGACATCATCGTGGCGCCCAAGCTGGCTGCCGAGACGGGCGATACGCTCTCGATTACCGGCAAGGTCGAGGCGGCGGCGTTTAAGTTCCCCAACTCGCAGTACCGCATCGCCATTGAGGCCGAGAATCGCGGTGACGAGGAGAAGCTCTATACGTTTATCGAGAAGGCCTGCAAGGCAGACCCGACTATGAGCATCGACCGCGACGAGGAGACTGGCCAGACCATTATCTCCGCCGTTGGTGAGGCACAGGTTTCGGTGCTGCTCAACCGTTTGGAGGACCGCACCAAGGTCGCCGCCAAGAGCGTGCCGATCCGCATTCCGTATCGCGAGACCATCCGCCGCACGGCGAGCGCCCAGGGTCGCCACAAGAAGCAGACCGGCGGCGCCGGTCAGTACGGCGACTGCTGGCTGCGCGTGGAGCCGCTCATTGGGCCCGACGGCACGAGCGACGGCTATGAGTTTGTTGACGAGGTCGTGGGTGGCCGCATCCCGCGCTCGCTCATCCCCGCCGTGGACAAGGGCGTCCAGGAGACCATGAAGGACGGTATTATTGCCGGCTATCCGCTCACGGGCATTCGCGTGGCTGTGTACGACGGCTCGTATCACAGCGTCGACTCCAACGAGATGGCGTTCCGCGCGGCGGCTCGCATCGGCCTGCGCAACGCATGTGCCGATGCCGACCCGGTGGTGCTGGAGCCCATCGAGGAAATCACGGTGACTATTCCCGAGAGCTACGCCGGCGCCGTGATGGGCGACATCTCGGCCTCGCGCGGTCGCGTGACGGGTATGGAGACCGATGAGCGCGGCGATACCGTGGTCATTGCCCAGGCGCCGCTGGCCGAGCTGACGGATTATTCGACGCGCCTACGCTCTATCACGCGCGGCACGGGCGACTTTACCATGAAGCCCGCTGGCTACGAGCAGGTGCCTTATGACGTTCAGGCCAAGCTCGTGGAGCGCTATGAGGAGGGCCGCGCCAAGTAGCGCGTGGCGTTGCCTGCAACATACATGCCGGTGCAAGGGCCGCTCTGGGCAATCCAGGGCGGCCCTTTTGATCCCCGGGGGACGGAGGAAAACGGATCATTATAGGTTTTGGGCAGCTTGGTCGGCCCTAGTCTCCCGAGGCCTGGTTGCGGCCGGTGGCGTAGTCGATCTGCACGTGCGGCTGCAGGTTATAGCAATATACATGGAAGCAGAGGGTCTTGCCGTGGTCCTCGACCGATTGCGCCTCAAGGCGCACGCCACGACAGACAAGTTCCTCTTCGTTGTACATGGGCGTGACGCGGTAGAGCACATGGTTGCCCGTGTCGCGGATGTAGTCGAGGATCTGCTCTTCAAACGGCAGCATGCCTGTCTCGTTGAGATAGCGTGTACCGGTGAGGAGATTCTTGCGGTTGGCGTTTTCACCGCAGAGCGACCAAGCGATGAGGTGGCAGCGGTTGTAGAGGCTCTGGCCCGGAATAAAGTCGTAGCGCTGCTGGTGCCAACCGGCGGGATGGATACGCGAGATATCGCCGCGCTTGCCCTGGCCGAGTGATTCGGGGCCTGCGCAGGCGAGCGCCTTGCGGGTGCGGCCCAGGCTATCGAGCTTGGAGAATTTCTTAAAGCAGCCCTCTTCTGCAGCGCGTTCGTATTCATCGAGTGTGAATGACGGCATGCCGAGCGGGTGCATGCTGTCGGCGCGAAGGGCAACGTAGGGGTTACCCGCGTAGTCAGGAATGCTGCTGAGGTATACACCACGGGCGCGGTCGAGATCGGGGTTTTCGACCTCGTCGATGGGGGTGGCGGCACTATCCGCGGAGGCAGCGTCACCGGTGTCGGTTGCGGCGGAATCGGAGCCATCGCCAGAGCCTTGGCTATTTTGAGAGTCCTCGGAGCTCGCTGTTCCCGATTCGAGTCGGGCGACCAAGTCCGCTTCGTCGTCGGTACGGCTGGGACTCTCGTTTTGCTTCTCGGCCAGAGCCGTTGCCTGCTCATCGCTTTGCGGCGACAACAGCTTGGGCGCTCCGTCGAGCGATCCTGTGAACAGCGCAAACCCCAGCACCACGGCGGTGCCGATGGAAAGTACTTGCTTGTAGGCGGACTTGCGCGACATGGAGGCTCCTGGATGGACGGTTGGGAGTCTACCAGTCTAGCAGGAGCCAGCAGGGGCCGTTCTGTCGAACAAATACTTAAGATTTGGGACCCTTGATTATCAACTTCATCCGAACACTTCCCACATTCATCCGCACATGTG
>JAIHTM010000081.1 GCA_022713905.1 Collinsella sp. | reverse complement strand
GTATCGGGTTCCCACATTCATCCGCACATGTGCGGATGAATGTGGGAAGTGTTCGGATGAAGTTGATAATCAAGGCAATTCAAACACGTTTACGGAGGGCGCCCTTGAAAGAGGACGCCCTCCGTGGCAAGATGGGATTTGTCCGAGGCTAAACAGCTTCGGGTCACCGTGGACGGGCAGGGGCCTCGACGCGGCTAGACACGAGACACATACATTACGCGACCTCGCCCTGGTGGCCGCACACGTTGGTTGCGGCCGACGCGGGCCGCGGGCAAGTGCTTGTAAGGGAGCCTTGCCTCTCTTGTACGAGAAAGGACGCGTAATGAAGATCATTAAAGCTAAAGACTACGAGGATATGAGCCGCAAGGCCGCCAATATCATCTCGGCCCAGGTTATCCTCAAGCCCGACTGTGTACTGGGCCTTGCCACCGGCTCCACCCCGATCGGTGCCTACAAGCAGCTCGCTGCTTGGTACGCGAAGGGCGACGTCGACTTTGCCGAGGTTAGCACCTACAACCTGGACGAGTATCGCGGCCTTTCGCACGACGATCCCCAGAGCTATCACTACTTCATGCGTGAGAACTTCTTCGATCACATCAACATCGACCTGAACAACACGCATGTGCCCGATGGCTCCAACCCCGACGCCGCCGCTGCCTGCTCTGAGTACGACAAGATCGTCGCCGACGCCGGTTACCCGGATCTGCAGCTGCTCGGCATCGGCAACAACGGCCACATCGGCTTCAACGAGCCCGATGACCACTTCTCCAAGGGTACGCACTGCGTCGACCTCACCGAGAGCACCATTCAGGCCAACAGCCGCCTGTTCGACAGCATCGACGATGTTCCCCGTCAGGCCTACACCATGGGTACCCAGACCATCATGTATGCCCGCATGATCCTGGTCGTCGCCAACGGCGAGGCCAAGGCTCAGGCCGTGCATGACATGTGCTATGGCCCGGTTACGCCCGAGTGCCCGGCTTCGATCCTGCAGCTGCACACCAACTGCGTTGTCGTTGCCGACGAGGCCGCCCTTTCGCTCTGCGAGTAGCGCGAGCCCGTCACTTCGACATAGCTTTGCCGAAGGCCTCCGCTTTGCGGGGGCCTTTTTGCTGTCCTTACCGCATGCTTGACCAAAATCTTGCTGCAAGTTTGACGGATGGCGAACGCCCAACAGCTTGATTCATTCCATACCAGATTCTATGCAAAAATGCCACTAAAAGGTCGCAGACGGTAGCGGGTGCTAGGCGAGTTGAATGACAGGGGTGAACCATGTTCGCATGCGTTACACTGCCACTGGGATGGGACAAGCAGACAAGTACATTTACCTGCTCAAAGACCGATTAGTCGGGGGATTAATAACAATCGGCCCTCGCTGTACAAAAACTTGCCGCTTGCGTACCGAAAGACAACCTAAAACACAAAACCGCTCTATTCATGGTGCGGCTTGTATGGTCTTGCGGTTACGGTGTCCATACGGTCGAGTAGAGGAGCGGGTATGGTAAACGATTTGGATAGTATAGACGACCTCGAACTGATGCCGCTGGGCGGAGGCTATATGGTGCGACGTGAGCGTCTGCTAAATGAGCTTATCGCCAAGGGCCGAAAGGCCGGCATCGTGGTTCTCTACGCGCCCGATGGTTTTGGGAAAACCTCGGTGCTGCTGCAGTACACCCAAGAGGTAAAAAGCGACCCGACGCGAGGCCCCGTGCGGATTATCGAGGCGGATCGAGCCATTGGGCGCGAGGTGTTTATGCAGCTCGAGGTGGTAACCGAAGAGCTCAAAGACAAGCCGCATTCCCTTGTCGCGATTGATAATGTGCCAAACCTCGATCAGCATGATACCGAAGACCTCATTGACAGGATTCGCGGCCTGCGCGCTATGGGGGTAGGGGTCTTTATCTCCTGCCGTCCTTCAAATCGTCAGCTGATTCATGGGCTGGGTGACTCGGTTAAGATCAATGCGCAAATGCTCAAGGTGCATGCCTATGAGTATTCGGCGTGGGCATCGGCGTTTTCGATTAGCACATCGCTTGACTTTTACCAGCTCACACAGGGTGTGCCCGAGCTTGTTTCGGCTTTGCAGACGGGTCTGTACGGCCAGGGCGATGTTGCCGGTCTGCTCGAAAACGAGATTGTCAACGTGTATGGTGCGGCACTTGTCGATCTTGCTTCGCTCGATAATAATGCGCTGTTCTGCGTCGCCTGCCTCATGATCTTGATGGGCGAGGGCAATATTGCAGAACTCGAGGCTTGCGGGGTGAGGCTGTCGATGATCGACCAGTCCTACCTTGTACGCGATTACCCGATCTTTGGTTTAGATCCCGCCGACCGGAGCTTTACGTGCCTGGGCGCCGAGGACAACGGACGTCTGCGTCTGCGTAAGTTGGTGGCCGAGATCCGTCCCGAGCTTGTTCCGCGGGCAGCTCGAATTTTGCTCAAGGCAGGTCGATGTGATGCGGCGATGGACCTAGCCGACGCCTTTTTGGACCGTAGCGTGGTCCTTGAACTTGCCGGGCAGTATGGGGTCGATCTTGCTCTGACGGGGCACGGTGCCGATGTCTGCCGGGCGGCGTTGAGCACGATCGATGCCGACGATCCCGCCCCAGAGCCAACGCCTGCCGAGGCGCTCGGTGTATATTTGGCGGCAGTCAGCGTGTCCAACACAAAGCTCGCCCGCTGCATGGCATCGCTCATTGAGCATGCGGGCGATCAGGCGGCCTGTGAAATAGATCCCGTTTCGTGGAAGGTTGCCCAGGCCCTTACGGCAGTTTGCTATGGGGACAATGGGCTTGGGCTTCCCATGAACCTTGCTGTGCCGGAAATCGAGACGGAACACACGGCGCTCGACATGCTCTTTGCACATATCGGGGTCAAGCACTGGTTGGCCGAGCGGGGAGACGACGGTGGCGCTCTGCAGCAGCTCAAAACGCGCAAAGCATATGACTGCGAGCTCGATATCGCGGGGACTTTTATACGGGCCGATAGCATGCTGGTGGAGCTCTTCGATGGGTCGTTTGCGGGGATCGACGAGCGCGACGACGAGATGGCGGAGATACGGGACGCGCTCGATGTGCGCGGACTTAAGGCGCCAGCTATCTGGGTGCGCATGGTGCTGGCGGCACGGCGGCTCCTTTCCGGCTTGCCGGTAACCGACGATGCGGCGTTCAACGAGCTCGATCGCTTTGCCGTACGCATGCGCGACAACCAGATTCAGCTGTTTGGCCTGCTGCTAGAAGGCTGGCAATCGCTGGCGGAAGGTCGGCCGGTCAATGCGAAGTTCCGCGCGGTCCAGGTGCTCAAACTGGCTGAGGAGCCAATTGCGTACATGCGCGACAACGCGTTGCTGCTGGAGCGTGCGGCGTATCTGCGTAACACCTCGATGGTTTCGGTGCGTGAGGAAGCGGAGCTGCTCGATATAAGCCAGACGCAGGTTGGTGGTGCGGAGGCTTGGATGGTAGCGCTGCACTTGGCCTGCGCGGGGCGAGACAGCGATCTTGCGGCCTGGATGTCAATGAACCGCGCAGGGATTTTGGACCCATCGTATCGGCTCTTTGCGCGCCTTGCCATGCATTGTCTGGGCGAGCCGGCGGCTAGGATTCGAAAGAAACTCCCGGTGCGTGAGCTGTCGCGGTATTCGCTGCGTGACGATCTGGAAGGGGAGGGTGAGCGCCTGTTTCAGGCTGGCGAGGTCGAAGCCGTCGATACTGTCGACCATATCGAGATTCGCATGTTTGGCGCGTTTCGCGCCGAGCGCGACGGGTTTCCCATCACGGACAAGATGTGGCGCCGCAAGAAAGCGGCAACGCTCGCCGAGCGGCTTGCGCTGGGTATGGATGCGCTGGTCGATCGCGAGACGCTGGCCATGGAGTTATGGCCCCACGCCGAGTTCAATAGCGCCCGCAACAACCTGTATTCGACGATATCGCGCCTGCGCTCGGCCTTGGGGCCGACGCCGGACGGAAAATCGTGCGTGCTCATCCAAAATGAATGCATTGGGCTTAACGGCGACTATGTTAAGACCGATGTGCGGTTGTTTGATCAGATAAGCCGCGAAGTTTTGGGAAATCGCACGGGTGCGCGCGGACCCCATCTGATTGAGCTGTGCCTTAAGATTGAGCAGCTTTACGCCGGCCCGTTGTATGTTCCCAATGGCTGTAATCCCACCTACTTTTTGCGTATGAGGCGCATTATGGAATCTAAGTATATCGACTGCATGATTCGGGGCGCGAATGCCGCCCTAGAAGAAAACGACCTGCAGTCGGCGGTATGGCTGGTGGAGTCGGGGCTGCGGCAAGAGACGGCGCGCGAGGACATGGTGCGTTGCGCTATGCGCGTCTACGGTGCGGCGGGGCGACGCTTGATGTATATTGGCTCGCCGGATCGTTGGCTCTTAGACGAGCTTAATCTTCTCGATGTCCTTGCGCGAGGACTCGCGATACAGCGAGAACTTGCGGCCGATAACCTGGACGACCTCGGCATGGCAGCGATCGGCGAGCTCTTCGGCGGCCTTGCGGGCGGAAAGGCTGGAACCATCGAGTACGGAGCACTTAACGAGCTCGTGCTTCTCCAGGTAGGCGACCGTCTGCTCGACGGTGCCCTCGTTGATGTCGGACTTGCCGATGATGATGGCGGGGTTGAGGTGATGGGCCATGCTGCGAAGCTGCTTGACCTGGGCTCCTGTCAGTGCCATGGGTTCTCGCTTTCTATGTATGGGGCGCCCCGCGATGGGGCCTTAATCTACGTGAGCTGTCCCACGATAGCGCAGGAACGGCGCGGTGTGGGGCGTGTTTGCCCAGTTCAAAAAGAATGCGGATGCCGAGTGGGAGAACAGTGCGGGTTATAGGCGGACGTGTACGGCTGTCGAAAGCGGTCTATGGACGGCTCGAAGAGACCGGCTCCCATGCAATAAACGCCCAACGGACCTTGCGGACGTGGTCGAGCATGTAGCGCCCCTGCGGCACGCCCTTGGACCCTGGCTCGCCGGCATGGGGATTCTCAATCATATGCTGAGCGACGTAGTCGCGTAGACGGTCGATCTTATCCTCGTTACCGTGCTCGAGCATGCGGGAGAAGTCCGCCACGCCCGCCTCAAGGCTATCGAAGGTATCGCGACGAGGCGATTCAAAGTACGTAACCTGCGGCAGGGCACCCATCTGAATGAGGATATTAAAGGCATACACAAAGCCATTACTGCAGGTAACCGAGGCACCGATGGCGTTCATCAGGTGCAGGTCATAGCGCGGGCTGGAGTTGGCGACCATCGTGACAGCACAACGCCGACGAGCCGTTCGATCAAGCTTGGCAAGCACGCCTTTTAGGTTGGTCGTGGTGACAGAGCGACTGGCAAAGGCAACATCTACCGCTTTCGCGACCGGTCCAACCAAATCCCAGTCATCATCCCAAGCAAGCTCAAGCGGTGTAATGCGATCTTCGAGCCCATAGTACTCAATGCCAGCATCAAGCGTGCCCAACATGGCAGGGGAAAAGTCAGCAGCAATCACGGGATGCCCAGCCTGAGCAAGCGGAATAGCAATCGACCCAGCCCCACACCCCATATCAAGCACCGACTCACCAGGCTCAAGCGCTAACAGCTTCATAAAATCCCGAGCATACGAAGCAGTCTCAAGCGGCCGAAAATGCCGAGCCCTTTTGTCCCACTCAAAAGAGTCATCAGCCCGCCGCCGATTAGCTTGCAGACGCATCCATTCCTGGTTCCAATCTGTGGAAAGCAGCTCAGAGCGAGCATCCCCATCAACCACGGGTCAACCTCCTAGCAACAAAAAAGCGACTCCTCCCAAAAGAAGAGCCGCAACCAGCATATATCAGAAAGAACCGATCCAACGCCAAACCGTCGCATCGACCATGTAGTGCAGGAGCGAAGCAACTGCAACCGGGATAGAACTCAACCGAGGTCCCGTTGTGCGGGAGCCCCGGGGAGGGCAAATATATAAGGTCGATCGCGAGTTCCGCACGAGCCGGAGAGCACTTAATGTGCTCTCCGTGCGAGTCAGGACTGTCCGAGCAGGCGACCTTATATATTTGCCCTCCCCGGGGCTCCTCGCCCGAACCCCTCAGCTAGTTCTTCAGCGAGTTCAGCGGTGCCGGGAAGCGTCCACCACGGTGGGCAAGCACGGTGCCGGCGTTGGGGTTCACCGGCATGATGGGCGCACGGCCGAACAGGCCGCCGTACTCGACGCAGTCACCCACGCCCTTGCCAATGGCGGGAATCACGCGGACGGCCGTGGTCTTGTTGTTGATGACGCCGATAGCCATCTCGTCAGCGATGATGCCGGCGATGGTCTCGACCGGGGTGTCACCGGGGATGGCGATCATGTCCAGGCCAACGGAGCACACGCAGGTCATGGCCTCGAGTTTCTCGAGCGAAAGCGCGCCGGCCTCGACGGCGGCGATCATGCCGGCATCCTCGGACACGGGGATAAAGGCGCCGGAGAGACCACCCACGCTGGAGCTGGCCATGACGCCGCCCTTCTTGACGGCATCGTTGAGCATGGCGAGCGCGCAGGTCGTGCCCGGGCCACCGCAGGTGCCAACACCGATGATCTCGAGGATGCGGGCAACGGAGTCGCCGATGGCAGGCGTGGGAGCCAGCGACAGGTCGACAATGCCCTTCTCGACACCCAGGCGATGGGCGGCCTCGCGGCTCATGAGCTCGCCGGCGCGGGTGATCTTAAAGGCGGTCTGCTTAATCTTCTCGGCGACCTCCATCATCGATGCGGAATCGGGCAGCGTCTCCAGGGCTGCGGCCATAACGCCGGGGCCCGAAACGCCTACGTTGATGACGGCGTCGGCCTCGCCACCGCCGTGGACAGCGCCCGCCATGAACGGGGAGTCCTCGACCATGTTGGCAAAGCAGACAAACTTGGAAGCGCCGACGGAGTCCTGGTCGGCCGTGAGCTTAGCGGCGTCGATGATGGTCTGCGCAGCCATGAGCACGGCGTCCATGTTGATGCCGGCGCGCAGGCTGGCGACGTTGACGCTGGAGCAGACGCGACTCGTGGTGGCGAGCGCCTGCGGGATGGACTGGATGACGCGGCGGTCGGCGTCGCCGATGCCCTTCTGGACGAGCGCGGAGAAGCCGCCCAGGTAGTCGATGCCGAGGGTCTCGGCCGCACGGTCGAGGGCATGCGCGATGGGGGTGAGGTCCTCATCCTTGCAGCAAGCGGCGATCTGCGCCACCGGGGTGACGGAGACGCGCTTGTTGACGATGGGGATGCCGTACTCGCGCTCGAGGTTCTCGGCGGTCTCGACCAAGTGCTCAGCCGTGTGCGTCACGTGGTCGTAGATCTTCGTGCACATGCGGTCGAGGTTCTCGTCGCCGCAACCCATGAGCGAAACACCCATGGTAATGGTCCTGATGTCGAGGTTCTGCTCCTCAACCATGCCGCGGGTTTCCGCGATTTCTGCGGGCGTGATCGCCATCCTTGCGCTCCTATCTGCCAAAACGAGCATAGTCTTATCTATTCTAACGTGCCGCACGTGCCAAGTGGCGCATGCGGCACGTTTTGGTGCTCGGTTGTTTCCGTTGTGTTACTGCCCAAAGACCTCTTCGGCGATGCGCGCGCTTTCGGCGGCGTCCTTGGCGTAGTAGTCTGCGCCAATCTGTTTGGCGTATTCGGGGGTGAGCACGGCGCCGCCTACGATGATCTTGACGCCCGGCACCTCGGCATGAAGCAGCTTGATGGTCTCCTCCATGGCGACGACCGTGGTAGTCATAAGCGCCGAGAGGCCGACGAGCTTAATGTCACGCTCCTGCACGGTCTTGAGCACCTCTTGCGGGTCGACGTCGCGGCCTAGGTCAAAGACGGTATAGCCGTAGTTATCGAGCAGCATCTTGACGATGTTCTTACCGATGTCGTGGATATCGCCCTTGACGGTGGCCACGCAGATCTTGCCCTTGTCGGCAATCTCGCCGGCGGGCATCAGACGCTTGATGGTGTCGAAGCCCACGCGTGCGGCCTCGGCCGAGGCCATGAGCTGCGGCAAGAAGAACTTGCCCTGGTCAAAGAGGACTCCGACCTCGTCGAGGGCGGGGATAAAGTGATTGTTGATGAGGTCCATGGCGTCGTGATCTGCCAGCAGACGCTCAGTCTCGGCCGCGATTTCGCCTTTGCGGCCCGAGACGACCATGTGGCGGATGGGGTCGTCATCGGCGCTTGCGGTGGTGCTTGCGGCAGGCGCGGCATCGCTCGATACTGCCTGAGCCGCCGCCGGGTTCGCGGCGATCTTGTACGGATCGGTCCAGCCGGCGTAGCGCTCGATGTATCCGGTCGAGCCCTCGTCCTCAACGCTCAGGACGCGATAGCTGTAGACGGTATCCATAAAGCGCTTGGAACCCGGGTTCATGATGGGGGCATCCAGACCTGCACCAAAGGCGGCGGCCAAAAAGACCGAGCCCAGCAGCGGCCGCGCGGGCAGGCCAAAGCTGATGTTCGATACGCCGAGTGCGCACTTGACGCCCAGGCGCTCCTTGCACAGAGACATGGCACGTAGAATCTGCTCAGCCTGGCGCTGGTTGGTCGAGGCGGTCATGACCAGGCAGTCGATGAGGATGCGGTCCGGGCCGATGCCGTAACGGGCGGCCTCGGCCACGATGCGCTCGGCGATGGCGAAGCGGGCCTCGGCGGTATCGGGGATGCCGCCCTCGTCGAGCGTAAGGCCGACGACGTTGGTGCCGTAGTGGGCCACCAGCGGAAAGATCTCATCCATGATCTGTTGTTTGCCATTGACCGAGTTGATGATGGGCTTGCCGGCGTAGCGGCGCACGGCGGCCTCGACGGCTGCGGGGTCGGTGGAGTCGATCTGCAGCGGCAGCAGCGTGGAGCCCTGGAGCTGCTCGGTGGCCTGCTGGATGACCTTGACCTCGTCGATCTCGGGCAGGCCCACGTTGACGTCCAGGATGTCGGCGCCCTGCTCCTGCTGGCTGATGCCCTGACTCACGACGTAGTCCAGGTCGCCGTCGCGCAGGGCCTGCTGCAGGCGCTTTTTGCCGGTGGGGTTGATGCGCTCGCCGATGACGGCGATCTTGTGGCCGTCGCAGGGGAGGTCCACGACCGTCTGGGCGCTCGTGACCGACATGCTGGGCTTGCGGTGGCGCGGGCTGGGCGTGTGGTTGTCGATAAGCGTGCGCAAGGCCGCCATGTGCGCCGGCGTGGTGCCGCAGCAACCGCCCACGACGCTCACGCCGTCCTCGATCATGCCGGCGACGGCCTCGGCGTACTCGGGTGCCTGGATATCAAAGACGGTATTGCCGTCATCGTCCACGCGGGGCAGTCCCGCATTGGCCTGCACCATAACGGGCTTGTCGGTGACGGTGAGCATGCGCGCGGCGAGCCCTCGGAGCTCGGCCGGGCCCTGGCTGCAGTTGATGCCCAGGACGTCGGCGCCGATGGCGTCGAGGGTGATGGCGGCGACCTCGGGGCTCGTGCCCAAGAAGGTGCGGCCGTCTTCCTCAAAGGTCATAGTGGCAAAGACGGGCAGGTCGGAGTTCTCGCGGCAGGCGAGGACGGCCGCCTTGATCTCGGCCAGGTCGGTCATGGTCTCGATAATAAAGAGGTCGACGCCCGCAGCGACGCCGGCGCGCACCTCCTCGGCAAAGAGGTCGTAGGCCTCGTCAAAGCTGAGGGTGCCCAGGGGGCGCAGCAGGGCGCCGATGGGGCCGATGTCGCCGGCGACGTAGCGGGCGCCGGCCTCGCGGGCGCAGGTGACTGCCGCGGCAAAGACGTCTGCCACGGTGGCGGCGCCGTCGAGCTTGTGGGCGTTGGCGCCAAAGGTGTTGGCGGTGATCACGTCACAGCCAGCTTCGACGTACTGACGCTGGATATCGGTGATGACCCGGGGTTCCTCAAAGTTGAGCAGTTCGGGCAGGGCGCCTGCCTTCATGCCGGCGGCCTGCAACATGGTGCCCATGCCGCCGTCAAACAGCAGGTGCCCGGTGCCCTCGATGGCGGCACGCAGGCGATCGTCCTTAATGCGAAGGTCATCGATCGTGCGCGTTTTGTACGCGGCACCGTTGCAGCGCGCAGCATTGACGGGTGCCGCCAGCGCGGCACCGTCCAGATCATGAGTGATAAGCGGAGTAAACATCGATGGCTCCTAATGGCTGGAATAGCAGGTGGTGTGGGCGGCGCGGAAGCGGCAGTGCTCACGCATGCGGCAGATATTGCAGGTGGGGCGGCTCTGGGCGTCGTGGACTTCGCCGTCAAACAGGCCGATCACCGCGGTCACGCTCTTGGTGGGCATGAGCAGGCTGGTGGGGGTGACGGTCAGGCCGATGAGCCGCGTGGCGTTGAGCGCGTCCACGATTGAGCGCTGTGCCGTAAGCGGGCAGTCGCCGTAGCCGGGACTGAAGCGCCAGTTACCGGCGAGTCCGTGTGCGGCGGCTGCAGCCTTGACCTGCTGGTCCATCTGCTCGACGGCGGCTTCTACATAGGCAGAGCATGCGGCGTCGAGCACGGCGCCTTCCAGGGGTTGCTGAGCTCCGGTGGTTCGCAGACGGCGTTCGGCAGACATCCCGAGGGTACATGCCATGAGCGCCGCCAGGCGGGCGTCCTTAAGGTGGCGATAGATATCACGACCCCGCAGCTCAACATTGGTGCCAACCAAGCGGATGCAGGGCTCGCCCTGCTCGTCAACGCCCGTGGCATCGACGGCAAACACGCGTCGCACGCCGCGGGGCTCGATATCCAGCTCTAGGCGCTCGACCACAAGCTCAATTCGTCGTGACAGCTCGGGCTCAATCTGCTGGCCGCCGTAGCCCAGATACCGCAGCATCTCGGCACGGTCGACACGAGGGTGGTGGGCAGCGTCGATACGGTAAAGCGCCGGCGACGCAAGGTCGGCCGGCACTTCAACAACGGTTGTATCGACGTGCGGTTTTTCCATTACCCCAGGCGCTCCATAATGGTCGCAGCGATTGCAGGACGGTTCATAGTGTACAGGTGCAGACCGTCGGCGCCGTGCTCCTTGAGGTCGCAAAGCTGACGGGCGGCATACTCTACACCGGCTGCCTGCAGGCTCTCGGGGTCGTTCTCGTACTTGGCGAGAATCTTGATGACGGGGGAGGGCAGCGACGCGCCGCACATAAAGACCATGCGGCTGATTTGCGACTTGCCCATAAACGGCATGATGCCCGCGGTGATAGGCGCGGTGATGCCGGCCTTGTCGGCAAGCTCGCGGAAGCGATAGAAGCACTCGTTATCAAAGAAGAGCTGTGTCACAAAGAAGCTCGCGCCGGCGTCTTGCTTTTGTTTGAGGTGCTCGACCGAGAGGTTGAGATCCTCGCAGGCAATGTGGCCCTCGGGGTAGGCTGCGGCGCCCACGCAAAAGCCGGCGTCGACGAGCTCGGGGATGAGGTCACGGGCGTAGGCGTAGTCGGAGGCGGGCTTGTCGTCCTCGGTCGCGCCAGCGGGAAGATCACCACGCAGGGCCAGGATGTTTTCAACGCCGGCGGTGCGATACTCGTCGATCTTGGCGGCGATATCGGCGTGCGAGCGGCCCACGCAGGTAAGGTGTGCCACCGACGGTGTATCGAATTCGCTCGTAATCATATGCGCGATGGGGGCGGTGGTGGCGCCGTTGCCCGAGCCGCCGGCCGAGCAGGTGACCGAGACAAAGCTCGGCGAAAGCTTGCACAGATTGCCTGCCACCTCGCGAGCCGTGTCGAGGGTAAGCTCGCCCTTGGGCGGGAACATCTCAAACGAAACGGGTGCGGTGCCCTGGGATGCTGCCTGCTTAAAAACCTCGTCGACGCGCATATCGTGCTCCTTTAGATACTTAAATAGTGTGATGTGTTGTAAGGATTCTACAGCACCACTGTGCCACGGCGGAGTTTCACTCACTATTTGGGGGATACCAATCAAAGATGCCTTGCTATCGACATTCCCTATAGCAGAGCGGCTCATTTTGACACGGGCTATAAAGACTGGTATCTGATGCGAAATACCAGTTAATAGAGCCCCATCCCAAATTGCCTACCCTTAAACCATGGGGAGAGGTCTGCAATTTATACAGTTGATTGGCTGTTGAGGGCGGCAACGCCGCCGCGATGCGGTAACCTCATTGATTGGTTTCGTGACAGCAACATAACGGTAATGTTGCGGAAACACGACGAGCCTAATCTATGACTCGTTCGTTAGTAATCAACACCGCTTCTCACGCGGTGCCGATACGAAGGGAGTTCCGTATGGCCGAACTTACTGACCGCTTCGGGACCATGGTGTTCTCTGAGGAAGTCATGAAGGACTACCTCCCCAAGGACATTTGGAAGCGCCTTGCTGCAACCCTCGAGGACGGTGAGCCGCTCGACCTGGATGTGGCCAACGCCGTTGCCCACGCCATGAAGGTCTGGGCCATCTCCAAGGGCGCGACGCACTACGCGCACTGGTTCCAGCCGCTTTCGGGCATTACTTCCGAGAAGCACGACAGCTTCCTCGAGCCCAACCACGACGGCACCGCCATTACCAAGTTTACGGGCAAGAACCTCATCCAGGGCGAGCCGGACGCCTCCAGCTTCCCCAACGGCGGCCTGCGTGCCACCTTCGAGGCCCGTGGCTACACCGCTTGGGATCCCACCAGCCCCGCATTCATTAAGGACGATGTCCTGTGCATCCCCACGGCTTTCTGCTCCTACACGGGCGAGGCTCTGGACAAGAAGACCCCGCTGCTGCGCTCCATGACCGCGCTCTCGCGTGAGTCCAAGCGCGTTTTGGCGCTGTTTGGCAAGACCCCCAAGAAGGTCGTTCCTTCCGTGGGCGATGAGCAGGAGTACTTCCTGATCAAGAAGGACGCTTACCGCAAGCGCAGGGACCTGGTCATCACCGGTCGCACCCTCTTTGGCGCTGCTCCCTGCAAGGGCCAGGAGCTCGAGGAGCACTACTTTGGCGCTATCCGCCCCACCGTCTCGTCCTATATGAAGGACCTGGACGATGAACTGTGGGCGCTTGGCATTCCTGCTAAGACCAAGCACAACGAGGTCGCTCCCTGCCAGCATGAGCTCGCCCCTGTCTACGGCGAGGTCAACGAGGCCATCGACCAGAATCTGGTCATGATGGAGAAGATGAAGCTCATCGCTTCCCGTCACGACTTGGTCTGCCTGCTGCACGAGAAGCCCTTCGAGGGCATCAATGGTTCGGGCAAGCACAACAACTGGTCGCTTGGCACCGAGTCCGAGAACCTGCTCGACCCGGGCGACACTCCGCTCGACAACCTGCAGTTCATCGTCTTCCTCACCGCGGTGATCGAGGCCGTCGATAACTATCAGGAACTCCTGCGTGCCTCCGTTGCCTCGGCCGGCAACGATCATCGTCTGGGCGCCAACGAGGCTCCTCCGGCGATTATGTCCATCTTCCTGGGCGACCAGCTCACCGAGGTTGTCGAGAAGATCATCGATGGCAAGGCTTCCGTCCATGCCACGCGCGGCGTGCTTGACCTGGGCGCCGATACCCTGCCCAAGCTGATGCAGGACAACACCGACCGCAACCGCACCTCCCCGTTTGCCTTCACCGGCAACAAGTTCGAGTTCCGTGCCTGCGGCTCCGAGCAGAACGTCTCCGACTCCAACCTGGTGCTCGATGCCGCCGTGGCCAAGTCGCTCAAGTCCTTCGCCGACGCACTCGAGGGTACGCCCGAGGATAAGTTCCAGGACGCCGCGCTCGAGTACTGCAAGAAGGTGCTGACCGATCACCAGCGCATCCTGTTCTCCGGCGACGGTTACTCCGACGAGTGGCCCATCGAGGCCGAGAAGCGCGGCCTTGCCAACAACAAGACCACGGCCGACGCTCTTCCCGCTTTTGTTTCCGATAAGGCTATCGCGCTCTTTGAGGAGACGGGCGTCCTGACCAAGGCCGAGGCTCAGTGCCGCTATGACTGCAAGCTCGAGAAGTACAACAAGCTCATGAACATCGAGGCTACCACGATGATTCGCGAGGCACGTCGTACCTATCGCCCGGTCATCACCGCCTATGCCACCAAGGTCGCTAAGGGCCTGGAGGCAATCCGCGCTGCCGGTGCCGATGCTGCCATGCAGTGCGAGCAGAACACGCTCAACAAGCTCTGCAACGGCATCACCGCCATCAATGACTCCATCAAGGCGCTCGACGCCGTGCATCAGAAGGCCGAGGGCCTCGATGGTCAGGAGCAGGCCAACGTGTACGCGCACGAGGTCGTTCCCGCTATGGATGCGCTGCGTGCCGCCGTGGACGCCATGGAGGAGATCGTGGCCGCCGACTACTGGCCGGTCCCGACCTACGACGACATCCTGTTCTACGTGTAGAACGTAACTGGCATATCGTCACGGTATTGAGCCGGGGTCTGCATCGCGTGGGCCCCGGCTTTTTGTTTGCGAAGGACGCTTTGGAGCCCGTTTTGCCGCCGATTTGCCTAGGTGTAAAGGGTCGTGGGTAGCGCGCAGAGATGTGGTGTAAGAGGCGGGGCATG
>JAIHTM010000080.1 GCA_022713905.1 Collinsella sp. | reverse complement strand
CGCTTTTGAGAACGGTTGGATTACTCGTGATGAGCTGATGGAGGCCGCTGTGAAGTATGGCAAGAGCCCGTATGGCAAGCATCTGAAGGATGTGGCGGAGAACAAGATTATTGTTAAGCCGCGCGACGTTCGATGATGTTGTTGGGTCGTGGTTGCTGTGCCGTTGCTGTCTTTTGTCGTTATTGCCTATAACGTGCAGCCCTACATTATTCAATGTTTGCAAAGCGTCAAGGCCCAAACTTTGGATGATTTCGAGGTCATCGTAGTAGATGACGCGAGTACTGACGGTACGCTGGAATGCATTACTCGTGAAGTAGCGGATGATCAGCGGTTCCATATAATCGCAAAATCGGAAAATGAAGGTGCACACCTTGCCCGGCGAACTGGTGCGTTGGCGACCAAAGGACAGTATGTGTACTTCGTTGATGGTGATGACAGTATCAGTGCCTTACTATGCGAACAGGTATCCATGCTGACTCGTGCCTCATCTCCTGACATTATTCGCTTTGGATTGGATGCTTTTCCCGAAATCGGTGCGGACGATGGCACGGCAATAGCTGTGGAAGCGGTCTTTAATAATGCCCAAGGCATGAGGACCTCTAGGGAAATTATAGAGACTGCATTCAGCGACATAATTTCCCCTCGTGACGTATGGAGCGTTACGGTATGCGCTTATCGAGGTGATTCCATCAGAGAGTCTTTTTCCAAGATGACATCCAAGCGTCTTGGGTATATGGAAGACACCTACGAATTTTTTGTCATCGCAAATGAGTCTCAGACATTACAGAATTACGCTGATTTTCGTGCTCTGAAGTACCGTATTGGAGCGGGCAGATCCGGGCGAAGATTGTATTCGGCAGAGGAGTTCTCGAAACGGCAACGAGAAGTGCACGAAATGTATCTTTTGCTGTGTGAGTATTGCAACTCTCAGCGAGACGATACCGATTTCTACAGTCGCACAAGCCTTTGGATGAAACGGCAATATCTTCTTATGCTTGTTACTGACTGGGTAACTCGTTTGCCAGCGGCGGATCAAGACAAAGGATATACGGCTATCGTTGAAACATGGGGTGCTGCTGACGCAGCAATCATGTTATTTGATCCCCTTATTGCACGTGGTGAGAGTTTGTTGAGCAAGAATTCGATTCCTCCCGGGAACGATGAGTTCTACCGGTGGGGGCAGATTCTCGCCAAGATAGTTCCCATGGTTGATGACGGCCGGAATTTACCTAGGTATGATCAATACCGGCAGTTGGAACAAGCTTTAGAGCATCATGTGGCGGAAATCCAATTGAAAGAGCAGCAGGCGCTGCAGGCAGAACAAGAACGGATAGAGGCGCAAGCGAGATTCAAAAAAGGTACACTCATGCGTCGCGTGATTGACAAAGTCATGCCGGCAGGTTCGCTGAACCGAGATTTGGTATCTGTGATACGCTCACATGCACAGCGTGCGAAGAGGGAAAGATAGCATTTTGCAGAATGATGTAGTGCGTGAAAGGACGGAGATGAGCGTTAATAGCGGGCATAAACAGCGACTGGGTATCTACTGTTTCTATGACAAGTATGGTCATGCTGCATCCTTTATCAAGACCTTTCTTGATGATTTGATGGATAACTTAGATGATCTAGTCGTAGTTGTAAACGGGCAACTTAGCGATCAGGCTCGTCAACTGTTCTCTGAATACACGAAGACGATCATCGTTAGAGAGAATAAAGGACTTGACGTCGCTGCGTACAAGCAGGCCATTCTCACACTCGGTTGGGAAAAACTTGAGTCATATGATGAAGTCATTTGCCTGAATGACACAGTTATGGGACCGGTGTATCCGTTCCGTGAAATGTTTGCGTGCATGGATCGCAAGGATGTGGATTTTTGGGGTATCACTGCGTATGCGGGTGAGACAGTTGATAAGGAGCAGATTCCAACGCATCTTCAGGCCTATTGGCATGCGTACAGGCGCTCTTTAGTGTCTTCCCCGGCGTTCCACGAGTACTGGGAGACCATGCCTTTGTGGAAAGACTACGCAGAGGTTACCCGCAAACACGAGATGACCTTCACCAAGCATTTCACTGATTTGGGCTTCACCTGGGCCTCGTACATCGATTGGCGAAAATATCAGGGATATTCTTCATACCCGTTGCTGTACATGCCGATGCAAATCGTGCGAGATGATCGATGCCCTATTTTCAAGCGCCGTTCTTTCTTCGTGGATTACAGTGCTTATTTCGACCAGACGGCCGGTCAGCCAGCTCTGGATTTGTACGAGTACCTTCGAGATCATACTGACTATGACGTGGATATGATCTGGGATGCTATTTTGCCGTCCTACAACATTGACGATATCCGCAAGGCCATGCATCTTGATTATGTGCTGCCCTCACAGGCCATCAATCCACAGACGCATGATCGTCCTCGTTCGGCGTTCATCTATCACGTCTACTTCATGGATTTGCTAGAAGACACTTGCCACTACATTGCATCGTTGCCGGAAGAAACAGATCTATACATCACCTCTACCGAAGATAAGATTCCCCAGATTCGGGAATACATGCAACAGCATGGGATTTCTCATCAGGCGACATTCATCCCCGTTATCAATCGTGGTCGTGATGTCTCGGCTCTGCTTGTGGCCGCTTGCCCGGTGGTGTTGAGCGGAAAATATGACGTCATTGGTTTCGCTCATGATAAGAAATCCAGTCAGAATCAGGAAAATGGACATCATGGCACCGAGAGCCAAGGATTCGCGTACAAGCTTATGGAGAATACGCTTGGCAGTGAGGCATATGTCAAGAACATTCTGACGTTATTTGCGGAGAACCCGCGTCTTGGTCAGGTGACGCCTCCGCCGCCATATCACGCTTTGTACTTTGCGCACACCATTCCTCACGATTGGGGTGCAAATTATGAGATCACGAAGGAGCTTTTGGAAGACAGGCTGGGCATTCATGTGCCGCTCTCTCCCACTAAGCCAACTGCATCCGCGATGGGGTCGTGCTATTGGTTCCGTGTTGAGGCATTAAAACCGCTGTTCGAGTATGGGTGGAAGTATGAAGACTTCTTGCCCGAAGGACAGATGGGCGAAGACGGTACTATTTCGCATGCCATCGAACGAGCCAACGGATATATATGCCAATCGCGTGGATATTATCCGGCATGGGTGCTTTCAGATCGATATGCTCGCATTGAAGTGGATTCGTTGTTCTATACCACTGCCATGATGATGGGCTCGTCTGCAGAAGCACGTAGCGGAGAATCATTGCTGACGAATTTGCGTGGTTTGAATTTGGCGACTTCTCGTTGGAGAACACTGAAAATAGCCAAGCATCGCACACATTTAGGACTTCAATGGATCACGTCACGAACTGTGCTTAAGCTTCCTAAGCCAGCACAGAGCGTCATCTACACTGCAGCATGGGCTCCAATCACCGCGGTACGATTTGTGATTGGACAAATCAGGGCGGTGCTTCGTGGTGATTTCAAGCACAAAAGTGCACCTAAAAAAATAATAGTTGATGGCAAATGAGGATATGAATACGATGCTGATAAAGCTAAAAGAGCGCTACCGCTATTCGTTCATTGTGCTTAAAGAAATGGTGAGAACTGATTTTAAGCTGCGCTATCAGGGATCATTTCTAGGAATTGCGTGGTCGGTCTTGAAGCCGTTAATGCTGTTCTGTGTGATGTATGTGGTGTTCGTCAAATTCCTGAAGTTTACCGATGGCACGCCGACTTTCCCGTTGGTCTTGCTGCTGGGTATCAGCTTGTGGAATTTCTTCGCTGAGGCGACGAATATGGGATTGACGGCTATCGTAGGCAGAGGGGACATTCTGCGTAAGATTCATTTCCCCAACTACATTATTGTCGTCTCTGCAACGGTCGGCGCTTTAATCAGCTTGGCCATCAACATGTGTGTAGTGCTGGTTTTTTGTATTTTTAATCAGGTGCACTTCACCTGGAATGTGTTGTGGCTCCCGCTTAATTTCATAGAATTCTATGCTCTTGCTTTGGGAACGGCCCTGTTGCTAGCCGCATTGAATGTGTATTTCCGTGATATGCAGCATATTTGGGAAGTGCTCATGCAGGTGTTCTTCTATGCAACGCCTATTATCTATCCTCTGTCGCTGGTAACTGAAAAAACGAATAATCCTATTTTCGCGAAAATTATGTTGCTGAGCCCGCCGGCCCAGATTATTCAGGATATTAGGCATAACCTCATCGCACCGGATACCACGCCAACAGTGTGGAAGGAGATCAGCAACTGGGGTATTCGTCTCATCCCTGTTGCCTTGACTTTCTTTATCCTATGGTTGGGTATTCATATATTCCGTAAGTACAGTCAGAAATTCGCGGAGGTGCTGTGATGAATAACGCACAAGAGGGCACGATGGACAATCGTAAGACTGTGCTGAAAGTTGAGCACGTAGCCAAATCATTTCGGTTGCCGATGGAGCAGGCGTCAGGCCTGAAACAGGCCGTTATCAACTGGACTAAAGGAATTAGCGGATACAAGATGCAGCATGTGCTGCGCGATATCAACTTTGAGGTCAAAGAAGGGGATTTCTTTGGCGTTGTCGGTCGAAACGGAAGCGGAAAATCGACACTGTTGAAGTTGATTTCGGGCATTTATATGCCGGATCAAGGTTCAATCTCTGTTGACGGGAAACTGGTCTCATTCATTGAGCTTGGCGTTGGTTTCAATCCTGAACTGACCGGTCGAGAGAATGTGTACCTTAACGGTGCCCTTTTAGGATTTAGCCAAGAAGAAATCGATGCAATGTATGACGACATTGTTGAGTTTTCAGAGCTTAGCGAATTCATGGACCAGAAGCTAAAGAACTATTCCAGTGGTATGCAGGTGCGTTTGGCATTTGCGGTCGCCATTAAGGCTAAGGGCGACATACTGGTCTTGGATGAAGTATTGGCTGTGGGCGATGAAGCGTTCCAACGTAAGTGTGATAATTTCTTCACCGAAGTGAAGCAAGATCCCACGAAGACAGTTATTTTGGTAACTCACTCCATGGATTCGGTTAAGAAATATTGCAATAAGGCTATCCTCATAAAGGATGGAGAGATTATTGCGTCCGGAAACCAGGACGATGTAGCAGATCGTTACACGCTGGAGAACTTCAAGAAGAATGCAGATCCCCTTGGTGATGATGCCAATAATGAAACAGACGATAAAGAGTATCCTACGGGTCTTAGTGAACGAGTGCCCACCCTTAAGGTCAATATATCGAGTTCATCGGTGGCTGATGGTGTTGAGCCGCTCGAATTTGAAATCGAATATGAGTTTAATGAAGACCGGGAAGCGTACATCGGTATTGCATTGCTTGATTCTCGTCGCAGTGGACATGCTTATGATGCGGGATCGCAGACCGACAATCTTGGCATGGTCATCACGCAGCGTGGGCACCGGACTATGCGTTTTGAAATGCCGCTTGATATCTTCAACAATGGTGAGTTCAAGATTTATGCCACTCTGCGATCTGTTGAAAAACCCGGCGATGATCCGCAGATGATCGCATTCACGAACGATGAGAACAGCGGTTATTTTGCTATTCGCAATGATCGCAACGGTGAGGCTGGCATGCTGAGCAGCCGAGCGATTCAGATTAATAGACTCGATTGATCTTATCTTCGATAGAGGCATGTATTGGATATTGCTGAATATGCTGACGCATTGGTGAGCGGTGAGCCATCATTACGAAAATCCTTACTTGTTGAAGCTTCCAATAAGTACGGGGTCGCGGGAATCGTATCTGCCGTTGCTTCCAAATACTGGATTAATTCGGTAGAGGCCGTGCGAGCATTAGGGCCGATAGCGGGCTTGGCACAGCCAAAAAGGACTGTTCATACAGTTGCGCTCTATTACTCGGGGCTATCCATCGGCGGTGCTGAACGCGTGACGGCATTCCTTGCCAACCTTTGGGCCGGCATGGGATATCGGGTAGTGCTGATTACCGACGATGACACTAGTGCATATGAGTACGAAGTGAACCAGATTGTTGAGCGCCGCATTATTCCGAGTTACTGCAAAGCGAATGCGGAGAACTACGAGAACCGGGCAAAAGCGTTAGCGGATATCCTCAATGCGGAGCAAGTTGACGCTCTAGTGTACGGGCAATGGCTTGGACAAACGCTTCCCTGGGATATGCTGCTCTGCAAGATGAGCGGCGTATCTTTCCTCATCTACACTCATGGCGTCATGCGTTGCATGTTCGACGCAGATTGTATGCGCGCCGAGTTGGCTTTGGCGTATCGATACTCAGATGGCGTCATAACGTTATCTGATGTGAATACACGTTTCTGGCAACTATTCAATGCTCATGTATGGCAGACCATTAATCCATTAACCATCGAGCCGGATTCGTCGAAACGCGCGGCGCTTGATTCTTATAACATTGTATGGGTTGGGCGCCTGTCATTATTCGATAAGCGTCCGGATGAGGCATTGCGGGTTATGGCTGAAGTGGTCAAACAGTGTCCTGATGCACATCTGATTATGGTTGGTCCTTTTGCAGATGATGCAACGGAACAACAGCTTCGCCAGTTGCGAGATTCTCTTGATCTATCTGATGCTGTGAGTTTTGTAGGTGCTCAGGATAATGTACTTCCTTACCTACAGAAAGCCAGTGTGTATCTTCATACATCTCTATATGAGGGCTACCCTATTGCTTTGGCCGAAGCGAAAACAGTGGGCATTCCAAGCGTTCTATACGCTTTGCCGTATCTGACTTTGGTTCAAGACGAGAGCGTTATCCAGGTGGGGCAAGGAAACCGATCTGCAGCGGCATCTGCTATTTGTGGTTTGTGGCAGAACCCCGAAAAGATGAAGCAGTTGGGGGATATTGCCTTCAACAGCATGGTGGGTATGTCCAATTATGATTTCGCGCGCCTGTGGAGAGGAATATTCGATTCACTGGGTTCCTCAACTGCCTCTAGTGCCGATGATGATGTGATGGTTGACTTGATGATTGATGCGCGTATTGCATCCTCGAAGAGTTATGAGGAGCGCATAAATTCTTTGTGCTCGAATCAAGCGCTATTAGAACAGTCGTTGTCTTCCAAGAGCATGGAGATTCAGTCCGTAAAAGAGTCGACATCGTTCAAGGTTGGTTTGCTGATTACCGCTATACCGCGCAAAATCAAGGCAATTTTGAATTCACTACGCAGATAACCAATTTTGTGGTGTGGCTTGCCGGTTTACTTCACGTCGAAGAACTTTGTGCTGCTGAGATAGTTTTTCCCAGCAGTCATGTCGTATTGAATAAGACGATAATCGTTGAGTAGCTTCTTCTGCTGTGAGGACAGTTCTTTCTTGCTTACAACGTTGCCGTTCGCGTCTAAATAGACAGTTGGTGTATTGTCGGTGACGCCGCTGACACCAAGCGTGAGTCGCTCCGTGGCGGGTATCTCAGCCCGCATTGCGGAGAGGAACGCAATATAAGCAGATACTTTGGTGTTCATATGGTCGCTGGCCATGGCCATGAAATAGTTTGGAGAGGTGTAGCTAGTAGCGGCAGCTGCCGGATCGAGTTTCGTCCCGGCTGACGCTGATGCCTCATTGGACCAGATGAAATAATCTGTCTCCTGCATGGTAATGGTATTTTTCGAGCTGGCGCGTGCAGTCGTGTACACGCCGGGTAGATGGTCTCCATAGAATATGACGGTAATCGGCTGGTCAATTGCATCAAGCTGGTTGAGGAAATCGGTGGTTGCTTGATCGGTAATGCTGACGCCCTTGATGTATGTATCGACTCCTGTTTTTTCATCGGCCGGCAAATTGGTGGTGTCGGCATCCTTGAACTGATTATCAGAATACCAATCGCTGTATGGAGGATGGTTTTGCATCGTCGCTAATTGGATGAACTGCGGATGATTGCTGTTCTGCAGTTCATCAACTACATTTTGATAGGCTTCCGCGTCGCTGGCATATGGAGAGTTGTCTAATCCATCATGATGCGTGATTGGCGGATTACTGTCCAGCGTATAAAAATGGCTGAAACCGAACTTCTTATAGTCGATGTCACGCAAATACATGTTTTTGTAATACGGGTGGAAAGCGATGGATCCGCTAGCACCGTATCGGTCATTCCAGAGCTGATTGAAAGTTTCTGTGACTTTCTGGTGTGGGACGAGCTGCTGATAGGGCACCTGCATTGAATTGTCGAATAGTGCCAAATCCCAGCCGGTGAGAGCTTGGTATTCGATGTTGGCTGTGCCTCCGCCGTACCCAGGCGAAAGCATTAGGCCGGAAGTGGTGGTATTTTTGAGCGCTCGAATATTAGGCATCGGGTCTTCCGACAAGGTGATGCCGGGAACGCGCGTTGGGTCAGAGAACGATTCCGACAGAATCATGATCATGGTATTGTCCGTGAGATTATTGCTGCGGGACTGGTTGGTTTTTTCGGCTATCTTGTTATATCGTTGAGCGATTTCCTGCATGGTCGCTTGACTGTAGTCGCTTGGCTTCGTCATGGTTTTTGGATTCGCCAAGCGCAAGAAATTGATTGTGGGGCCATTCAGACTGGCATCGCCGGCAGCGTCCCATAAGGTAGGGCTATCACCCAACGCCTGTGCCCAATTGTGGCTCCATGAACCTACCGTGTTGAGGTTCAAGGTGAACGAGCACAGCAGGGATGTGCTGACAATGACTGCAACAATACGTGTGCAGTTACCGATTATTGTTTTTGTGTTGCGTAATGGACGACGCCAGTGGAAGGAAATCACACAACGGCGACCATCAATAAATTGAAGCAGCAGGCATGCAATCGTAAGCCAGACGAGCATGGTGATGGTGTTGTTTACTAATGCCTGGCTGTCTTTGGGGATAAATGATGCGACTTCTCCTCCGTTGCCGCTGAAAATGAAGCTCAAATCCGAGGGAATGACCGGTTCATTGCGCAACTGGATTTTGATGTGATTCGCCACAGCGAATACACTCGTGATAATCGCAAATAAGGCTGTTGCCACCCAGAATCGGTTCAGCACAAAAATCAGCACCAGGTAGACCATGCCCAGAACACAGAAATTAAGCAGCCAGATGTATTTTTGCTCCATCCACATCTGTGCGACGAAGCGCGTGAGTTGACCGCGGATGCTGTTCAGCAGCCGTGTGGTTTCGTCCACTGTGCTCGGGGCGGTATAGGTCGGCTCCGTATAGGTTCCCCATTGAATGAACAGCACCGCGGCTGAATCGACGATTGCCATCACCATTATGTACAGGAGGTAAGGGAATCGAGGTCGTTTCTTGAATACGGAGTGCAAGACTGTCAGGGCTTTGGAAAGCGCAGTCATAGTTTGAGAGGCCATCAACGTGTTGAGCTGTGCTCGGATCTGCTGGAAGATTGGAGGCAGCGACGGTTTACTCTTTTGAGCCTCTTGAGAATTATCGTCTCGGTCTGAATGAGCAGAGGATTGGCTGCTTTCCGCCGAAGTCGTACCGTTTGTGTCGGCTTCTTCTACTGTGAACTCCTGATTATCCTGGGTATCGTCCACTATGCTCACTCATTTCTTCAATAACGTACCTGAATATTGTAATAGGAAGTCTGAAATACAGTCAGACTATTCAAGATCTATTGAACGTCGAAGAATCCGTAATTGCTGAGGTAGTTTTTGCCCTTAGTCATGTCATACTGCACCAAACGGTAATCATGGAGCATCTGCTTTGCCTCTTTTGAGAGGTTCTTGCTTGTCACGTGATTGCCTTCGGCATCTAGGTAAACGGTACTACCATCACCCCATGAGGCATTAGAGCTAACCAGACGGCTAATCGCTGGAATTTGCGTTTGCGCTTGTGAGCATTGGGGCTGTTCGTATGGCACCGTCCGCATGGGTGGGAAAGTATCGGTTCCTGATCTTGGCCCTAGTGATTGCAGCTGCTGAGATAGCAGCGTTCGTGCTCTTTGTGGGAATGACTTGGAATCGATGAGTCGATTCGGAGTGTTCCAAGGAATACAGGGACGGTATGTGCTCCCGGTGTTGCCAGTATTCCTGCTGGGACTAGTCATAGTTGACGATAGGAAGGTAAGCCAGCGCGCCCTAGCTTGCTGATGATAAGGGTTTGCTGGCTCGGCTATTGCTCTACTTCATCGAGTGGATGCGGTTATCGTATACGACATTTTCGCAGGAGCGAATCGTGGCAAGTACCGCGCATTTCAGGCGTTCGCCGATGCTCAGCT
>JAIHTM010000421.1 GCA_022713905.1 Collinsella sp. | reverse complement strand
GGCCCGAAAGAAAGGTAGGAGGCCATGACGAAAGGTCTGCACGTGCCTTCCGAGATCGGCAAGCTCAGGAAGGTCTGCCTGCACCGTCCCGGCGACGAGCTCCTCAACCTGCCGCCCGACGAGCTCGAGCGACTCCTGTTCGACGACGTCCCGTTCCTGGAGGTCGCGCAGCAGGAGCACGACACCTTCGCCCAGATCCTGAGGGACCAGGGCGTGGAGGTCCTCTATCTCGAGAACCTCGTCGCCGAGGTGTTCGACCAGGTCCCCGGCGCCCGCGCCGAGTTCACCGACCAGTACATCGCCGAGGCAGGCATCCGCGGCCAGCACATGCCGCAGATCGTCCGCGAGAAGCTGGACTCCATCGAGGACAACCTCGAGTTCGTCAAGAAGACCATGGCCGGCATGACCAAGTCCGAGATCGACATGCCCCTCACGGCGTCCACGACCCTCGACTCCCTGGTCAACTCCGAGTCCGAGTCCGACCTGATCATCGACCCGATGCCCAACCTCTACTTCACCCGCGACCCGTTCGCGGTCGTCGGCGAGGGCGTCAACCTCAACCGCATGTACTCGGTCACCCGCAACCGCGAGACCCTGTACGGCAAGTACGTCTTCAAGTACCACCCCGACTACAAGGACGTCTCGCTGTACTTCCGCCGCGACTGCCAGTTCCACACCGAGGGCGGCGACGTGCTGAACATCAACGAGAAGACCCTCGCCGTCGGCATCTCCCAGCGCACCCAGGCCGCCGCTATCGACGTCATGGCCCAGAACATCTTCTGGAACTCCGACTCCAAGGTCGAGCGCATCCTGGCCTTCGACATCCCGGTCTCGCGCGCCTTCATGCACCTCGACACGGTCTTCACCCAGATCGACGTCGATAAGTTCACGATCCACCCCGCCATCATGGGCACCCTGCGCGTCTACGAGCTGACCGCCGGCAAGAACCCGGGCGACGTGAACATCCGCCTGATCGAGGACACCCTCGAGCACGTCCTGGAGGACGCCACCGGCGTCGACCAGGTCAAGCTGATCCCCTGCGGCGGCGGCGACCCGATCGCGGCCTCCCGCGAGCAGTGGAACGACGGCTCCAACACCCTGTGCGTCGAGCCCGGCAAGATCTGCGTCTACGCCCGCAACACCGTCACCAACGACGTGCTGTACAAGGAGGGCTTGGACCTTCTCGTCGTGCCCTCCGCCGAGCTCTCCCGCGGCCGTGGCGGCCCGCGCTGCATGAGCATGCCCTTCTGGCGCGAGGACCTCTAAG
>JAIHTM010000079.1 GCA_022713905.1 Collinsella sp. | reverse complement strand
AGCTTGCGCTCGAGGCCGCTGCGCACGTGGATGCCGACCGCGCCGCAGGCAAGCCGCTGCCCCCGCTCGCGGGCGTGCCGCTGGCCATTAAGGACAACATGAACCTCGTGGGCACGCGCACCACCTGCGCTTCCCGCATGCTCGGGGACTACCAGAGCGTCTACACCGCTACCTGCGTCCAGCGCATGCTCGATGCCGGCTGCCTGCCCATGGGCAAGGCCAACATGGACGAGTTTGCCTTTGGCAGCTCTACCGAGAGCTCGGCGTTCCACCGCACCAACAACCCTTGGGATACCGAGCGCGTGCCCGGCGGCTCCTCGGGCGGCTCCGCTGCAGCCGTCGCCGCGGGCGAGGTCGCGCTCTCGCTGGGTTCGGACACCGGCGGCTCCATTCGCCAGCCGGCGTCGCTGTGCGGCGTGGTGGGCTTTAAGCCCACGTATGGCGCCGTGAGCCGTTACGGCGTGGTTGCCTTTGGATCGTCGCTCGACCAGGTGGGACCCTTTGGCCGCACGGTCGAGGACGTCGCGCTGGCCATGAACGCGCTTACCGGCGCGGGCCACGATCCGTACGACTGCACCAGCCAGGATTGCGCCGTCGACTTTACCGAGTATCTCAACGACAGCATCGAGGGCAAGCGTGTGGGCATTATCCCCGCGTTTATGGAGGCCGAGGGCCTGACGCCCGAGGTCAAGGCCGCTGTTCAGCGCGCCGCCCAGGAGCTGCAGAACCAGGGCGCCGAGCTGGTCGAGGTCGACCTGCCGCACCTGGACGCCGCCATCGCCGCCTACTACGTCATCGGCCCGGCCGAGGCGTTCTCCAACCTGGCTCGTTTCGACGGCATTCGCTACGGCTACCAGGAGGAGGGCTGCGCCAACCTGTCCGACCAGAGCTCGCTTTCGCGCGCTCACGGCTTTGGCGCCGAGGCCAAGCGCCGTCAGATGCTCGGCGCCTACCTGCTGAGCTCGGGCGTGTACGACAAGTACTACTACGCCGCGCAAAAGGCCCGCACGCTCATCACGCAGGACTACGACGCCGCGTATGCCAAGGTGGACACCATCCTCATGCCCGCCTCGCCGCGCACGGCCTTTAAGTTTGGCGAGATCAGCGACCCCACGCAGATGTACCTTTCGGACCTGTACACCATCTCGCTCAACATTTGCGGCAACGGTGGTATCTCGGTGCCGCTGGGCCTGGGCAAGGACACTCAGCTGCCCGTTTCTGCCCAGCTGGTTGGTCCGGCCTTTAAGGACCGTCAGCTGCTCACGTTTGCCCGCGCCCTGGAGCGCGGCTTTGCCGATGCCGCCACGGGTGCGCCCGCGCTTTCCGTCGCGCCCGATTTTGCCGGGAAGGGAGGCGAGCTGTAATGAAGGAGCTTTCCGAGGTCCTGCAGGATTGGGAGGCCGTGATCGGCCTGGAGATCCATACCGAGCTCACCGCACTCGATACCAAGATGTTCTGCAACTGCAAGCTCAGCCACGACGACGAGCCCAACGCCAACGTGTGCCCGGTGTGCCTGGGCCTGCCCGGCGCCCTGCCGGTGCCCAACAAGCGCGCCATCGAGAGCATCGTCAAGGCCGGCCTCGCCACCAACTGCGAGATTCAGCGCCACTCGATGTTCTACCGCAAGCACTACTTCTATCCCGATATGGCCAAGAACTTCCAGACCACGCAGGGTCCGGTCGCCTTTGCCATGTACGGTCATCTGGACCTGGACGTGACCGGTCGCGGTGCCGCCGAGCGTCCTGACTGCGCATTTGGCGAGGCCGAAGCTCAGAGCCTGGCGAGCGCTTCGGCCAACGCCGAGGGCCTGTCCACGTCCATGACGTCGACCATGCGCGAAGGCAATCAGCGCGCCGGTCACCTGGCCAGCTACGACGCGTCCAGCCTGCAGATGCCCGAGCGTCGCGAGGACGGTTCCTACACGGTGCCCATCCGCATCCTGCGCATCCACATGGAGGAGGACGCCGCCAAGATGGTTCACGTGGGTGGCGCCGAGGGCCGCATTACCGCCGCGGCCGAGTCGCTCGTCGACTACAACCGCTGCGGCACGCCTTTGATTGAGCTCGTGACTGAGCCCGATCTGCGCACGCCCGAGGAAGCGCGTCTGTTTATGGAGAAGCTTCGTCGCATTTTTGTGACGCTGGGCATTTCCGACTGCTCCATGGAGAAGGGTTCCATGCGCTGCGACGGCAACGTGTCGCTGCGCCGCCGCGGCGAGACCAAGCTGGGCACTAAGACCGAGCTCAAGAACCTCAACTCGTTTAAGAGCCTGCACGACGGCCTTGCCTACGAGATTTGCCGCCAGGCCGAGGTGCTCGAGGAGGGCGGCATCATCTATCAGGAGACCCGTCACTGGGAGCCCAGCCGCAAGCGCACCGTGGTCATGCGCGTTAAGGAGACGGCCGACGACTATCGCCTGTTCCCCGACCCCGATCTGGCGCCGTTCGATCTGGACGACGAGTTCATCGACCGCTGCCGTGGCGAGATCCCCGAGCTGCCCGATGCCAAGCGCGCCCGTTTTGAGGCCGACCTTGGCATTAAGGCGGCCGACGCCGAGCAGATTGCCGGCGACCCGGAGTTTGCCGAGTTCTTTGAGGCGGCCGCTGCCGGTATGGCTGGCAAGGAGGCCCAGACGGTTGCAAACTTGCTGGTGAACGAGATGATCGCCTACCTTAAGGGCGCGGGTGTGTCGCTCGCCGAGTCCGGCATTGCACCGGCCCAGGTGGCAGCGCTGGCTAAGCTGCTGGCGACCGATGCCATCAGCTCCAACCAGGCGCACGAGGTCTTTGAGGCCATGGCCCAGACCGGTGATGACCCCAACAAGATCGTCGACGAGCGCGGCATGCGTCAGGTGAGCGATGCCGGCGCGCTGCAGCCGATTGTGGACGAGGTGCTGGCAAACTGTGCCGATCAGGCGCAGCAGTATCGTGACGGCAACCAGAAGGTCATCGGCTTTTTGGTGGGTCAGTGCATGAAGGCGAGCCGCGGCAAGGGCAACCCTAAGCTCTTCAACGAGTTGCTGAGAACGTCGCTCTCGTAAGCGGGAACCTGGGAGCCCCGGCAGGGCGGGTGCTTCCTCAAAATTTCAAACAGTCCTGCGCAAGACGAAGGCCACATTAAGTGGCCTTCTTTGCGTGCGGAACTCATTTTGAGCAAGCACCCGCCCTGCCGGGGCTCCCGGATTCTGTGACGACTCGGCCGTTCGGGTCAGGTGGGCTGATAGAAAGATGGTGACGGAGGCGCAAATAGCGCCTCCGTCTTTTGAATGTGATGAAAGTGTGGCGAAACGAGCTTAAAACTTCCGTAAATGTGATAAACATCACGTTTTCCATGGGGTAAAATGTGGCAAATATCACGTTTTCGGAAGTTTCTTTGCGGGAGGTTCGGTCATGCAGCGAGATATCATTGCCAAGCTTAACGCTTGGAAAGCGTCGGAATATCGTAAGCCGCTTATCCTTAAGGGGGCGCGCCAGGTTGGAAAGACGTGGGCGCTTAAGGAGTTCGGTCGAACCTCGTACCGCAATTTTGTGTATCTGACGCTCGAGGAACCGTCACCTGGGGTACAGAGCGAGTACGCTCAGTTTTTCGAAGGTACGCGCGATCCTCGGCGGATCATCTCAAACCTTTCCCTGGCACTTGGACAGCCTATCGATCCCGGCGAAACGCTGCTCATTATTGATGAGATCCAGGATTGTCCTTCTGCAGTCGGCGCCCTTAAATACTTCTGTGACGAGGCCCCCGAGTATCACGTCGCATGCGCAGGGTCTTTGTTGGGCGTTCGCTTGTCCCGTGAGACCAGCGCTTTTCCGGTGGGAAAGGTCGAGTTCATGGAGATGCGCCCCATGAGCTTTTCCGAGTTTCTGAAAGCCGAGGGCGCTGCAAACTACGACGAATACCTTGGCGGCCTGGATCAGATCGAGACAGTGCCCGATTTCTTCCATGTCCGTCTCGTCGAGCATCTTCGTCGTTATTTTGCATGCGGCGGCATGCCAGAGGCTCTTGGCCGGTGGGTGGAGACGGGCGATATCGTTCAGGTCGATAAGGTGTTGTCTGATCTCTTGGATTCCTACGAGCGCGATTTTGCCAAGCATGGTGGCCGTGCGCAGTTCGCCAAGCTTTCGCAAATATGGAACTCGATTCCAGCTCAGTTGGCGCGCGAGAACAAAAAGTTCGTTTGGGGTGCGGTGCGCGAGGGGGCTCGTGCTCGAGAATACGAGGATGCTCTGGAATGGCTTGCCGATGCTGGGCTCATCACGGCGGTTCGCCTTAATGCTGCCGGTGGTGTGCCGCTCTCTGCGTACGATGACCTCAAGGCATTTAAAGTCTACTGTCTTGATGTCGGCTTGCTGCGCCGCATGGCAAGGCTGGATGCGTCCGCTTTTGCCATCTCGGATGCGCTTTTTTCGGAGTTCAAAGGTTCGTTCGCCGAGAACTATGTGCTTCAGGCATTACTTTCACAGTTAGATGCTGCTCCGCGTTATTGGACAAACGAGAAGCCGAAGCACGAAGTCGATTTTTTGATTCAAGTCGGAAACGAAATCGTTCCCGTCGAGGTCAAATCGGGAGAGGTCGTTCATTCCAAGAGCCTTAAGTACTATGCCGACAAGCATGCGGAGACGACTCCATTGAGGGTCCGCTACTCACTTAAGAACCTAAAGCTCGACGACGGGGTGCTCAACATTCCGTTGTATTTGGCTGATCGATCTGTCCCTCTTATCAAAAAGGCGCTTGATTGTGCGCATCTTGACGTTTAGATCCCGGGTGAGCTGACGGGCGGCGGCTAATTAATCGCTCCGTTACGGCCAGGGAGCTTGGGCCTTAGCGATGCTTGCTTCGCCAAGCCGTGGGTGTCATGCCGGTGTATTGCTTGAAGGCTTGGGCGAAGGCGGCCTGCTGAGGGTAGCCTAGACGCTCTGCCACCTGCGCTATCGTGAGCGCGCTATCTGCCAAAAGGTCCTGCGCTCGCTCCATACGGCGTCTGCGAATGTAGGCGCCCAGGGACTCGCCAGTTTGGGCCTTAAAGGTGGCGCATAGTTTGGAGCGGCTTGTGTAGAGCCTCTCGGCCACCTCGTTGATACCCACACGTCTGCCTTTGTCGAGCGCACGCTCAATCATTGCCGTCGCTTCCTCGGCAATGGTCACGCTGGCGCGCGTGCCTGCCGCCTGCCGCGCCTGCTTGTGGGCCGCGCGCGAACAGGCGAGCTCCGCGACCATGGTCTCCACGATGCCTTGCATATAGACGTGTCCGCCTACGGTACGGGCGCGTTCCTCGTTAATCCGGCGCAGTGTGTGGCAGATGGCAGACGTCGCTTCCTCGTGCCACGACTCGGCAAACGCCTCAAAGACTTCCGCGAACTCAGTGGGATACCGCTGCTCCAGCTCATCAAAATACCCGGGCAAAAAGAGCACCGAGCGCGAGTGATAAAGCTGTCCTGCAAACAGCGGGCTTAGTTCTTCGCCGCAGCTATCTTGGATAAAACTGCACACGGCATTGTTTGGCCACGGTCCATGCAAGGGTTTAAGGTTCGCAGGCGTTATGCCAGCCTCGGGCATGCACATGAGCGTGGGCGCGCTGACTTCGCTCACGCATGCGTACGGTTCGGGTGTATATTCGGCCAGGTACATATCGTGCGTCGGGGTGATGAAATGCTCCATGACGATGCAGGCAGGGGAGAGAGGCATGATCCATGCGCGGCCGTGCGCCCGGTCGTTTGCCACCTCGCCGGTAAAGACGGCGCCCTTGCCGGTAAGCTCCAGGCCAAACTGCTCAAACTGCGGTGCGTAGAGTTCGGTTATGTCGGTCGCTGCCCGCCGTATTTGCAAAAGCGTCCCTTTCCTTTGCAGAAACGTCCACGCCTGGCTTGATTGTGAGCCATGGCTAACACATCAATGATAAGTTCATTGCGGTTAACTCTCAAGCCGTTAGAAAGGAATCACATGGCAAAGGAATCAAAAAGGGAAGGTGGAGGCATCGGCGAGTTGCTCGCGTATGCCGGTGACCGCAAATTCCTAACGTATTTGGGCATGGCGCTCTCGGCGCTCTCGCAGCTGCTGAGCTTTGGCCCGTACGTGTGCATTTGGCTTGTCGCGCGCGATCTGATCGCCGTGGCACCTAACTGGAGCGAAGCCACTAACATCGCGATGTATGGCTGGTGGGCCGTGGGTTTTGCGCTGGCGAGCATCGTGGCCTATTTCGTGGGACTCATGTGCACGCACCTGTCCGCGTTTCGCTGCGCGTCCAATATTCGCAAGACTACGAGCGAGCACCTGCTTAAGCTGCCGCTTGGCTACTTTGACACGCATGCCACCGGCGAGCTGCGTCGTGTTGTAGACGGATGCGCCGCCTCCACCGAGACTTTGCTCGCACACATGCTGCCTGATATCGCAGGCGCCACTGCCATGGTCGTGGGCTTGCTCGTGCTGCTTTTCGCTCTCGATTGGCGTTTGGGCGCGGCATGCCTTATCTCGGTCGTCGTTTCGCTTGGCGCCATGGCCACCATGATGGGCGGCAAGGGCGGCGAGTTTATGAAGGCCTACATGGGCGCGCTGGTCAAGATGAACAAGACCGGTACCGAATACGTACGCGGCATTCCCGTGGTCAAGGTGTTTCAGCAGACGGTCTATTCCTTTAAGGCGTTCCACGACGCGATCGCCGAATACGCCGACATGGCGCAAAACTATGCGGGCACGTTCTGCCGAGGTCCGCAGGTGCTCAACCTTACCGCGCTCAATGGCCTTGTGGCATTTCTCTTGCCCGTGGCATTGCTGTTGGCGCCGGGCGAGACGGACTTCGCGCACTTTATGGCCAACTTCACGTTTTACGCGATCTTTTCGGCCGTGGTGCCGACGGCCATGACCAAGCTCATGTTTGTGGGCGAGGCCTCTCAGATGAGTGCCGATTCGCTGGCGCGTATTCGAAGCGTCATGGAATCCAAGCAGCTCTCCGTGCCCGCCCAACCCAAGCACCCTGCCGGCGGCGACGTGCGCTTTGAGGACGTGAGCTTCACGTACGAGGGTGCCGAAGCACCTGCCGTCAGCCACGTAACCTTTAACGTCCCCGCAGGCAGTACCCTTGCGCTGGTGGGTCCCTCGGGCGGTGGTAAGTCAACCTGCGCAAGCTTGATCCCGCGTTTTTGGGATGTTTCCTCGGGTCGAGTGCTCGTGGGCGGTGTGGACGTTCGCGATATGGATCCGCACGAGCTTATGGACCAGGTCGCCTTTGTGTTCCAGACCAACCAACTGTTCCGGCAAACACTTGCCGATAACGTGCGCGCCTCCAAGCCTGCGGCCACTGACGACGAGGTGCGTGCGGCCCTCTCCGCAGCTCAGTGCGACGACATTGTGGCCAAGCTCCCACAGGGCATCAATACCATGCTCGGTGCCGGCGGAGCATATCTTTCGGGCGGCGAGGTCCAGCGCGTGGCACTCGCCCGCGCGATCCTTAAAGACGCGCCTATCGTGGTGCTCGATGAGGCCACGGCGTTTGCCGATCCCGAGAACGAGGCGCTCATCCAGCGCGCCTTTAGCAAGCTGGCGGCGGGTCGCACGGTCATTATGATTGCGCACCGACTCTCGACTGTAGTGGGCGCAGACCAAATCGTGGTGCTCAACCAGGGCAGCGTGCAGGAGTCGGGTACTCATGCCGAGTTGCTGTCCCAAGAGGGTTTGTATGCCAAGATGTGGGCCGAATACGAACAGGCCGCGAGCTGGAAAATCACTGCAGCGACCGCGGATGCCGCCGTCACGAAGGGAGGCGAGGCCTAAATGTTCGCCTCATTCCAAAAGAAGTATTTCCTATCCGATAAAGGCGTCGCCGGCGTAAAGCGCGGCATTTTCTGGACTACGCTCACCAATCTTATTACCATGGCCGGCATGGGCTTTTTATTCCTGGTCATGCCCGGTTTTGTCGAACATCTCGCCACTGGCGCCGACCTGCCGGATGCCCTGCCGATCGTGGGCGGCCTCGTGGTCTTTTTTGTGTTGCTCTTTGCCTCTAACTGGCAGCAGTATTACTACACCTACTGCATCTTTTACGAGGAGTGCGGCAAGCAGCGTATGGAGATTGCCGAGCGCTTGCGCAAACTGCCGCTGTCGTTTTTTGGTCGTCGTGATCTGGCCGATTTAACCGAGACCATCATGGGCGACGTCCAGGCCATGGAGCACGCCTACAGCCACGTGCTGGGAGAGCTTTGGGGTGCCATCATCGCAAGCGCCATTGTGTTCGTGGCGTCGCTGTTCTTTTGCTGGCAGCTGGCGATCGCGGCGTTTTGGAGCGTTCCCGTGGCCTTTGCCGTGCTGTATCTAACACGCGGCCCCATGACCCCGGTGTTCGATTGCGTACGTGCCGAGAAGGTCAAGGTTACCGAGGCAATTCAAGAGACGCTCGACTGCGTTCGCGAGATCCGTGCCACCAACCAGGAGGCCCATTATCTTGAGGGACTCAACGCCGTGATCGATGCCGAGGAGCGCGAGACCACCAAGGGCGAGCTCGCTAACGGGCTTTTGGTCAACTCCGCCTTTGCCATCCTGCGTCTGGGCATTGCCACCACGCTGGTCACGGGTGCCGCGGTGGTCGCCTCCGGACAGGTCGACTTTTTGGTGATGTTTGCCTTCCTGCTTATGGTGAGCCGTATCTATGCGCCCTTTGACCAGGCGTTAATGTTAATGTCCGAGCTATTTGCCGCCGAGTCGTCTGCCAAGCGCATGCGTTCTATCATGGAAGAGCCTGTGGCGCGGGGCAGCGAGAAATTTGAGCCCGCGGGCCACGATGTGGTGTTCGATCACGTGGCATTTGGCTATGGTGCGGGCGAGGACGGACGCGCCGGCGAGAAAGTTCTTACCGATGTGAGCTTTACCGCCAAGGAAGGCGAGGTCACGGCACTAGTCGGTCCTTCGGGTTCCGGTAAGTCTACGGTGAGCCGCCTGGCCGCGCGCTTTTGGGATGCCACCGAAGGCACGGTCACCGTGGGTGGCGTGGATGTCGCGAGCGTGGATCCCGAGGTGCTCCTGCGCGACTACGCCATTGTGTTCCAAGGCGTGCTGCTCTTTGACGACACGGTGATGGGAAACATCCGCCTCGGGTGTCGTAATGCCACCGATGAGGAAGTGCTTGCGGCCGCGCGTGCCGCCAACTGCGACGAGTTTGTGAGCCGCATGCCGCAGGGCTACGATACCATGATCGGCGAGAACGGCTCCAAGCTGTCCGGCGGCGAGCGCCAGCGCATCTCTATCGCCCGCGCGCTGCTCAAAGACGCGCCCATCGTGCTGTTGGACGAGGCGACGGCGAGCTTGGATGTGGAGAACGAGACCGTGGTACAGCAGGCGCTCTCCCGCCTGCTCGCAGGCAAGACGGTAATCGTGATCGCCCACCGTATGCGTACGGTGGAAAATGCCGACAAAATCGTTGTACTCAAGGATGGTGTGGTTGCCGAGCAGGGCACTCCGGCGCAGCTCAAGGCGGCAGGTGGAGAATTCGCCCGCATGGTTGCGCTGCAAAAGGAAGCGGCTGCCTGGCAGCTGTAGGAAAGGGGACCAAGATTTCCAAAGGTTAACTTTGGTTGACCATAATAGTTCGACTAAACTAGTCTCAAAGCGTGCTCGAGCAAACTAATGAACTCGGGTGCTAAGGCACCATGCCGCGCTTGTGCGGCAAAAGGGAGAAGCAACATGAAGAAGTCGACGTTTAACACCCTGCTTGTCGGTGGCGGTTTTCTGCTTGGCACGGCCGGCATCAAGCTGCTTACCAGCGCTCCGGTAAAGAATGCCTGCGTGCAGGGTATCGCGTGCGGCATGCGCATCAAGAACGGCTACCAGGACATGGTCGAGCAGGCCAAGGCTAATGTCGACGACATGGTTGCCGAGGCTGCTTACATCACCCAGAGCGAGGCCGCTGCTGACGAGGCAGCCGAGTAGCGCTCCCAGGCACAAACTATGAGATTCTCGATTATCAGCGAGATCCCTGGCAGGACCCGCCTTCAGTTGGCGGGTCCTGTGCCAGAGAGCGATCTCGATGCGCTTCTAAAGCTTGGCGGCGACATCGATGGCGTGCGCAAGGTGCGCGTGTATGGCCGCATTGGCCAGATGGCGCTGGAGTACGACGAGCCGCGCCGCGCGAGCGTGCTCGATGCCTTGGGCGCGCTCGATGCTCAAGCTATCGCCGATGCCAAGTCGGGCTACGTGATGCAACTCGAGCCGCGCAAGCACAAGCTCGTCATGGATCTTGCCACACTTATCGGCGCCCACTACGCGCGCCGTTGGTTCTTGCCGACGCCTCTGCGTGCGGTGTTTGTCGTGGCCGGTTACATGGCATTTT
>JAIHTM010000420.1 GCA_022713905.1 Collinsella sp. | reverse complement strand
GTGCGTGTATTCCGAGTACATGCGGTCGGGGTCATAGCCCTCGATGTGGGCTTGGTTCCTGTCCCATTCGGGTACGATCTGGCAGTCGCAGTCGTCGTGGAACAGGCTGAACGAGCCTTTGGCGTATTTCGCGGTCTTCTCGCTGCGGTACACCCAGCCGCGCGAGCAGAGCATCGTGCAGAACGCGCACGTCTTCGCGCCTCTCGGCACGCGCGCGTACCGTGGTTCGGACGGGTCGTGCTCGCACAGGCGGGCGATGGTTTCGCGCCCCGAATACATGACCCAGCGTTGCATCGCGCCGACCAGATACGCCTGCATGGTCTGCGGGTCAGTCCACAGGTGGCCGGCCTGCCAGCGTATGGTCTTGTCGATGCCATCGCCGGGGAAAGAATCGGATAGGTCGTACTCCCATGGTTCGGGCACCGATTCGCCGCGGACGCGCATATACCATTCATAGGCGGCCTGCGCCGCGAGGTCGCCGTATTTGGCGACCAGTTGCGGCACGTAGTCGAGCAGCATGTCACGCTGCCATTCAGGGCTGAGCTGTTGCAGCGTCTCCCACAGTTTCGCCAGATCGCGGCGTGCCAGTTCCACCGCCCGAGCTTGGCTGGCCTGTAGCTGTTCCAGTTGCCGGTTGTCCGTCATCCTTGTTGCCTCCGTTCACGAGGGAGTCAAGCACGCTGCGGGTCTCGGCCTTGCGCTTGTCGGCCAACAGGCGTGTGATGTCGGAATCCGTGTAGCCGAGCTTCTCCAACACCACGTCGGAGTTGGCGAGCCACGGTATGGCCGTCACCTGCTTCACGATGGCATCGGAGAGCGCGGCCTGCGATGGGCGTTCGGGGTCACGCCAGTTGACCTGCAGGCGGTCGAGCTCATCGCTGTCCGCAGACGTGCCATTGAGTATGGCGATATCCCTAGCGGCCTTGCGCAGTTGCACGCCGATGGCGCGGCAGGCGTTCTTCGCCTCGATGACAAGTTCGCTTTCCGCCGCCATGATCGCGTCGGACGAGGAAGGGCCGGAGTCCGTCATCACGCCGAACTGGCTGAGCGGCACGCCGGTCGCGCCGCTCATGCGTGCCGCGAGGGCGCGAAGCATGTCGGTGTGCGGCTGCATGGTCATCTGCGTGAACTGGCCGATGGTGGGTGCCTGGCCGTCTTCGTTGAGGCTGATGTTGAGCATCTTCGAGATGGTGGCTTCCCAGCCGGTCAGCTTCTTGCCGTTCTTGTCCTCGGGCGGCTCGTCAGCGCCGATGAGGTAGCGTTGCGGG
>JAIHTM010000078.1 GCA_022713905.1 Collinsella sp. | reverse complement strand
CAAATGCTATATGGCGGATACCGGTTTGCTGGTGTCGCAGGCGTTTGCCGATCGAGAGACAACGCCGGATGATGTGTACCGGGATATTCTGTTCGATAAGCTTTCGCTCAACGAAGGAATGCTGGTGGAGAATGCGGTGGCTCAGCAATTCCGGGCTAATGGGCGCAAACTGTATTTCTTCTCGCGCTCGGATAGAACGGATGCCTCGAAAACCATGGAGATAGACTTCCTCATCGTTCGGGAATACGATAATGCCGCGATGAAACCTCGCATCAGCCCGATCGAAGTGAAATCCACGAAACGATACGGTGTGTCTTCGCTCGACAAATTCCGCAAAAGGTATGCCCAACGATTGGGCGAGGAATACGTTCTGCATCCCCGCCAACTCGAAGTGAATGGAGAACGCATCAAGCTGCCGTTGTATATGGCCCACTGTCTGTGACGCGAGAAGATGGATCCGATTGCCAGCGCGTCGTCGATGCCCGTATCCAAATCAAGAATCAGTTTCCTGCGCATATTCGCGCCTTTCCCTTTGCGGTATTCCGGTGAGTCACAGCCCGCGTTTGACGAGCCCGTCGAGGATGGCGTCGGAGGACTCCCCAAGCCTCAGGCCTATGACGTCGACGCGGCGCAGCAGATCTCGGGTTTTCAGGGTGTCCATGCTCATTTCGCCGGTGTAGACGGCTGCAAGCCCCGATTCGTAGGCGCGCCGCACGCGGGCGGATTCCTTGCTGGCCTCGAGGCAGTACCGGCGCATGTCGGCGCCTTCCGCGGTCACGGCGAGTTCCAGATCGTGCAGGGCGACGTTCACGTGGGTCAACGCGACATTGGCGTGTTCGCCGGCATATCCTTTCCAAAGATGGATCTCGCGTATGAAATCGCGGGTGTTGTCGAGCACGTCGTCGATGGATCGGGAGAAACGGAACAGATCCTCACGGTCCAACGGCGTGGTCCAGGCCTTGGCCAACGCGTGAACGACCTTGGAACGGACCTCGTCCCCCTCGTGCTCGATATCGTTGACGCTCTTTCTGGATTCATCGACGCTCAGATGCCCCTCGACGGCGTCCAACGCGATGGACACTCCTTTGCGGGTTGTCATCACCTGTTCCCGGAGCAGCCCCATGACAGGATCCTCTGCGAGCGCGTTCTTGGCGCTGAACCACGGCATTGTGGCACCTTCTTTCGTTCATTGTCGCGGCGAAGGCAGCGGCCTCTGCGTTTCCGGACCGGCCCGGAACGGGCGCCGTTTCAGGCTGATCCGGAAACGCAGAGGGGCCGCTGAGGGGAAATCGCGGAGAACCGCCGGAATCAGGCGATGACCCGGCGATACTCGTCGAGTTTCTCGGGCCAGTCGGTCTGGATGACGTTGGCGCCGAGGGTGAGGAGCGCGCCCCACCCATGCTGGGGTCCTTCGAGGATGGAGCGGGTGTCGTCCATGCCCTTGAGACCGCAGTATCCGTTGCCGAGGTCGAGGGCGTTGACGAAGCTGTACAGGCCGTGCTCGCTGATCGTGCGGAAGACCGCGGGGTCGGCGAGTGGGGTGTCCTCGGTGGTGGCTACGAGTTCCACGCCGACGGTGTTGATCTGCTCGTCGCCGACGAACAGATCGAGCTCGTCGGGGCTCTGGATCATGCCCATGAACATGTATTTGGTCTCATGATCGTGAAGGGCCTGCTGGAACCCCTCCGCGACGGGGCATTTGAGGATGAGCTTGCGTTCGAGGTGGAACTGGTCGAGCCAGTCGAGGAACCCGGTGCTCCAGTAGCGCCAGGAGCGATCGATGTTGATGAGGATGTCCGGCGCGTTCGACAGGATGTGCGCGACCCTCTCGACGTTGCCGTAGTAGGCGCCGGGATATTCGGTGTAGCGCAGTTCGTCGAGCTCGGCGGCGGTCTTGGACAGGATGTCGTCAGTGATGCGCAGGCGGGCCATCTCGGTGCCGTCGTGGAAGGCGAAGTATTCGCCGTCGGTGGAGCGGATCACGTCGATCTCGGCGATGTCGGCGTTGACCTTTGTGGTGGCGATGACGCCGTTGAGTGTGTTCTCGCGGATATCGCCACGCGGCGTGCCGCGGTGCGCGGCGATGACGAACGGCGATTGGTCGCACGCCCGGTTGAGATCGATGTTGATGTCCGCGTACCGTTCGCGGCCGAATCGCGGCGCGGCCGTCTTGGTGCTCATGTCGGCTCCTTTGTTGCTGTCTGGGGGGGGTGGAATTCGGGCCGTCCCGCCCCGGTATAGACAACCGGGGCGGGACGGCGAAAGGGACTGTTTACCGGCGCGGGATCACTTGCCCGCGGCCTTGTTGTAGGTGGCGATGTCCTTGGCGGACTGGGTCTGGGCCTCCTGCATGGCGGTCTTGAGATCCTTGGAGCCGCCGACGACCTCGTTGAAGGAGGCCATCACGTCCTTGCGGATGGACGGGTAGGCGCCGGTACGGGCTCCCAGCGACACGCTGGTGGACGGGTTGGTGGCAAGCTGGTCGTAGAAGACCTTGACGTTCGGATCCTGAAGGATCTCCTTGCCTTCGGCCTCGTCGGCGGCCTTGGTGTTGGCGAACAGGTTGCCGGAGGCCTTGGCGAACACGGCCTGGGCGTGCGGGGTCATCATGTACTTGCCGAACTCCCAGGTGGCCTTCTGCTCGGCCTCGGAGTGCTCGGCGGCCACGATCCACAGCGAGTTGCCGCCGATCGGGGTGCCGGCGTCCTTGTTCGCGTCGTCGTGCGGGAACTGGGCAATGGTCACGTTCTTGGAGGAGCTGTCGGGCAGCATGGAGGTGTAGGAGGCGGAGGAGGTCAGCACGACGCCGACCTTGTTGGAGGTGAAGGCGGTCGTCATCGAACTGGAATCGGTGCCGGGGTTGAGCGCGACGCCGTCCTTGAACATGTCGGCGATCTTCTGAAACATGTCGAGCTGGGTCGCGGAGGTCATGTTCACGCCGGTGACGGCCTTGCCGCCGCGTCCGTTGTCGGGGGTGGCGATGAGCTCGCCGTGGCTGGCGGAGAGTTCCTCCAGGATCCACGAGTCGACCATGTTCATCGAGAAGCCGTAGGCGCCGGTCTTCTCATGGATGGTGTTGGCCCAGTCGACGACCTCGGCGAAGGTGGTCGGCGGGTTGGACACGTCCAGGCCGGCCTGCTGGGCGAGTTTGTTGTTGATGTAGGTCACGGGCTGGCTGATGGCGAACGGCAGGGACAGCAGGCCGTTGTCGTCGCTGTAGTACTTCAGCGCGACCGGCTGCAGGTCGGCCGTATCGAAGTCGGAGTCGCCCTCAGCGAACTTGTAGACCGGGGTGGTCATCTTGCTGTCGATCATGTAGCCGGTCGAGGTGTCGTTCATCTGCAGGATCGAGGGCGTGGACTTGGCCTGGACGGCGGCGGAGAACTTCTGCTGCACGTCCGTGTAGGAGCCCTGATAGGAGGCCTCGACCTTGATCTTGCCCTTGTTGGCGTCGTTGAACTCGGAGACGAGCTGGTTGATGGCGTCCACGGCTGGGCCGGAGTTCGAGTACCAGAACGTGACGTTCTGCTCGCCGCCGTTCGCATCGGCGTTCGTGTTCGACGAGGAGCCGCAGGCGGACAGTGCGAGCATGGGTAGGACCGCGATGGCGGCGGCCTTCAGCAGCGTTGACTTCCTCATGGTGATTTCCTTTCTTGTTGCGCCGGATGGGCCGTTCTGGCCTCCGACAGAAAAATCTGTTCGTTGGCGCCCGGATGGCGCCATGCGTGCTTTGGACCGGATGCCCCGGTCCGGGTTGATGTTGGATTCTCGGACCGCCCGCGAGGGGCGGCGGATGGGCTACTTGATGCTTCCGGCGACGCTCATGCCGCGCAGGGACCGGTTGAACAGGAGCGTAAGGATCATCGCCGGGACGACCGCGATGGCCGCGCCGGCCAGGACCACGCCGATGTTGGAGCCGTCGGTGCCGCTCAGCTGGGTGATGCCGACCTGAATGGTGCGGTGCTCGGGCTTGTTGGTCACGAGCAGGGGCCAGAAGTAGCCGTTCCACGCGGCGACCATGGCGTTGATCGTCGCGGCGATGATGGTCGGCTTGACGATGGGCAGGAGCACGTCGATCATGAACCGCAGATGGCCGGCGCCGTCGATCAGCGACGCCTCGCGCAGCTCCTTGGGGAAGGAACGGAACGCCTGGCGGAACAGGAACACGGTGAAGCCCTGCACCAGGAACGGCAGGAAAATCGCCGGGATCGTGTCCATGAGTCCCCAGTTGGCGATGTTCAGGTAGTTCGACAGCAGGGTGGTCTCGCCAGGCACCATCATGCTCATGAGGAAGACCATCATCCACATTCCGGGCCGCCTCAGATTGCAGAACACGATGGCGTAGGCGGCGAGGAACGCGGTCACGATCTGGCCCGCGGTCTGGCAGACGGTCACGACGATGCTGTTGCCCAGCTGCTGGGCCAGGGGCATCTGGGACATGGCGCGCATGAAATTGCCCAGGGTGAAGCCCCTGAACAGGCCGTTGGCGTCGAAGAAGAACGCGCCGACGTAGATGTACAGAACCGGCAGCATGACCAGCACGGTCACGATCAGGGCCAGCACGGCCCACAGGCCCTGGCTCACGGGGGAAGTCTTGCGGATCATCAGTAGTTCACCTTGCCTTCCAGGAAGCGGAACTGCAGCAATGTCAGGACGAACACGAACAGGAACAGCACGATGCCCAGCGCGGACGCGATGCCGAAATTCGCGCTGCCCGCGTTGAACGCGGTGGTGTAGATGTTGTAGGTGATGGTCGTGGTCGCCTGGCCCGGTCCGCCCTTGGTCAGGATGTTGATCTGGGCGAACGCCTGCAGGGCCTCGATGCATGTGGTCACGGCGATGTAGAACAGCGTCGGTGTGATCAGCGGCAGCACGATGGACCACTGGATGCGGGCTTCGTTCGCGCCGTCGATGCGCGCGGCCTCCAGGATCTCCTGGTCCACGCCGTCGATCGCGGCGCACAACAGGATCAGCGCGAATCCGAGACCGGTCCAGATGGTCACCAAGGTGACCGTGAAGAACGCCCACTTCGCGTCGGTGAGGAACCCGACCGGCCGGATGCCCAGTTTCTCGATGATCGAATTGATCACGCCGCTCGAGCCGAACAACGCCAGGAAGCCCAGCGATGCGGCCGCCACCGAGACGCTGACGATCGAGGTCATGGCCACGCGCAGTATCTTGATGCCCATGATGTGCCTCGTCAGCAGAATCGCCAGCAGCACGCCCAAGGCGAGGCGCCCCGCCACGACCAGCACGGCGTAGAGGAACGTCTGGATAAGCACCTTGACAAACGCCGGGTCCGTGAAGACCGTCCTGTAGTTCTCCAGCCCGATGAAGCCTGAGGGCGAACCGAAGATGTCCGTGCCCTGCATGCTCATCATCACCACGCGCACCAGCGGGCCGAACACGAACACGACCAGCAATGCCAATGCCGGAACCAGCATGACCGCACCGGTCAGGCGATTCTTCGCAACGAGAACGTTCGCCGTGCGTCCGCCGTGCGTCTTGGCGCCGTGCGGGGATTGCGACAAATGGGTTGATGACGCCATCTCGCGCTTCCTTTCTTTCTCCGGCTCCGGCATTGCCTTGCCGAGAGCCATGGGTAATACCCTTTTACGTCTTTTGGTTGTGAGCCGCAGCCGTTCCGATGACGGACGCGGCGTATCGAGTTGCTGATTTGCTGCTATCTATATCCGTTGTTGTATGGGGGGGCACTCCATCTTCGGAGCGCTCCCAGTGATTCATAGTATATCCTTTCGACATAAGAAAGTCTAATCGACGATATACAGCCATTTCAGGCTAAAGATGAACGTTCGCTGAATTCAGTGCTAATATTTATAAACTCAATAATTACAGCATTGGGAGCGTTCTCAGCAAGGAGGGTGAGATATGTGGGTTATTCCCATGTTGGCATTGGTGTTCTGCCTGCTTGGAGGAAGGAACGACGGGTCTCCCCTGGTGGCCATCAACCTCAAGGCCGCGCGCCGCGTCACGGCGGCCCCCTTCCTGATGCTGGCGACGGCGGTGGCCTTGCTGCCGGCCGCCAGCAGCCGAGTCGGAGGAACCATCGTCGCCATGGTCTCCTCCGAAGGATCCGGCGGACAAAGTCCGCTCCTGCTGGCGACGGTGCTCGTCGCCGCATCGGCCACCCTGCTGGCGCTCAACGGAGGCGGCGTGCCCACCTCGATCACGCTCGCCCTGGTCGGAGCATCCTCCGGAGCCGGCTTCGCCGGCGGACATCCCCAATGGCATCTGGTGCTGCGCGTCCTCGGGATAGCGATACTTTCGCCTCTGGTGGCGTTCGCCGTCTCCCGCACCATCTACCTGCTGTTCCAATCCAGAACCCCGCAGTCCTCGACCACCATGGTCTTCCTCGGATTCCTGCTCACCTGCATCGCCTATGGCAGCAATGACGGGCAGAAGATGATCGTCCTGTTCGGCACCGCCATGGGAGTCGATTTGGGAACTGCCACGCACAGCGCCGCCATCACCGCAATCGTCGCCGCGACGTTCCTGGCCGGCGTGCTCACCGGCATGCCCAAGGGAGCAGCCGCATTGCAGCGCGGCACCATCGTGCCGGATTCCCGGCAGATCTGGGTCACCCTGTGGGCGGCCTCCGCCGCCGTGCTCGTCAGCTCGGCGCTGGGAAGCCCGGTCAGCATGACCCAGTCCATATCGGGCGCGCTCATCGGCACCTGCCAGACGAACGACTGGCGCAAGGTCCGCTGGGGCGAGGCGCGCAGGATCCTCATCGCATGGGCGGCAACCCTGCCCATGGCCTGGATCCTGGGCTATGCCGCAGCCAACGGGCTCGATCTGCTGCCACTGTGATGCATCCTCGGGCGACGGGTGCTATCGCTCCGTCGCCACCACGCGCGGGTGCATGGGATTGCGGCGCGGGATGCGGCTTCCGTTCCGCCTATTGCCCGTCTATCGCCCGTCTTTCCAACGTGGCAGCGCCACGGTGCGCCCGTGGATGAATTCCCCCTTTACTGGCAGCGCCTCCACGGCGTGGTCCCCGCCATCCAGACGCTCGAGCACCAGATCCACAGCGCGGGAACCGATCTCCTCCAAAGGCTGCCGATATGTGGTAAATCCAAGGTATGGCGACGCGAGCGGGCCAAACCCGTCATAGCCGGTGACGGACACATCCTGCGGCACGGAAACGTCGCGCCGGCGCAACTCGTCCATCACATTGAGCATGACCACGTCGGACGGACACATATACGCGGTGATCCTGGGATGGCACAGCACCTCGTCCACCAGCGTTCCAACCTCTTCGGCCCCTTTCATATCCATCACCTTCACGCGGATGCCGAGCTGCCCGAGCAGCTCGATCATGGCCATGCCGCGGCCGTACTGGCTGACCGAGTATTCCCTGGGCACCAGAAACACCGCCACCTCCCGGTGCCCGAAGTCGTGGACGTATTGCGCGAGCCTGCGGCCGCCGTCCTCCTCATCGCAAAACACCGAGGACACGGTGCGCGTCGTGTCCTCGTGCCCGGCCATCACGAACGGGATCCGGTCGATGAACGGCATGAAATCCTCCACCGCAAGCATGGCGGAGCATACGATCAGCCCCTCGACGCGCAGGGCGATCAAATCGCGCAGCGCCTGGCGCGCATCATCCGCGGACAGTTCCTCCACGCCGCTGATGGACACCATCTGATAGCCGCGCTCACGCGCCCGCTTCTGCATGGCGCCCTGAAGGAACCCATAGAAAGGCAGCTTCGCGTTCCTGACCACCACTCCCAGCGTTTTCGTGCGCTTCGAGGCGAGCCCGCTGGCCATGGCGCTCGGCACGTATCCGAGCTTCTCCGCCGCGGCGAGCACACGGTCTACCTTCTCCTGACGCACGCCCCCTTCGCCGCGCATCACGCGGGAAACCATGGACTTGGAGACGCCGGCCTCCGCAGCGACATCGAAAATCGTCGGCTGCCTGCTCTCTGCGGCCTCCATGCTGCCCTCCTCATCGTCACAATATGTAACACCGCAAGCGACGGGGCCTCAGCCCAAATCCGCAACGCTGCCCGTTGCCCCGCCATCTCGACACAATGGCCTTTTCTTAGAGATTACCGCACTTCACGCCGGAGCATCGGCGCGGTTTCGTTGGACGGTCACGGTTCGAGATCTCCGTCTGCGGCGAAAAATTCCATAATGTGTGAATCACCGGGCTTGCGTCGAGTGGGTAGAGCAGTCCGTAGTGCATGACGACCGGTTCGGGCCAGTCCACGGCCACGTTGACGAGTTGTGGGTGTGCGCTGGCCCACGTGGGTTTGGGGATGAGCAGGTCGCCGGATTCGGCGCAGTCGTTGAACGTGTCGAGGTCGTAGTGGTCGATGTCGATCAAATCGATGGCGGGGCATTGTTCTGACAGGTCCCGGGCCGTGTCGTTGGCGCCGCGATGACGTTTGAGAATGCGGATGCGTGTGCCTTCGAGGTCTTTCAATGTGAGTAGTGCATGTCTCGCCAGTGCGTGATTGCGTGGCACGGCCACGCATAGTGGCTCGGAATCGAGGGCGAGGGTGTTGCAGGTGTCGTTCCAATAGCCGGTGTCGAAGGCCGTGGATATCAGATCGACGTCCTCGCCGAGGTGGGTGATGATGTCGTTGATGGCTTCGGAGTCGTCGGGCATCGACACCAGTTCGAGGCGGATGTCGGTGTGCTTGCCGGCGTCGCGCTGCCATAGGTCGAGGATGCGGTGGCCGGGGCGCAGTATGGAAACGCCAAGGCGGACGGTGGCGATGCCGTCGGTGCTGCGCCGTTGCGCACGACGTAGACTCTCCTCACATTGGCGCACGATCATCTGCGCGTCCTCGACGAACTCCTTGCCGGCTTTGGTGAGTTGCACGCCGCTGCGTGATCGGTCGAACAGCGTCAGACCGTATTCCTTTTCGAACGTATTGATTTGTTTGGCCACCGCCGGTGTGGAAATATGCAGACGATGGCCGGCCTTAGCGAAGCTGCCGGTCTGCGCGGCGGCGCGATCGGCGTGGCCGTATTCGGTGTGGTCGCCACCTTCACGCCCTCGCTTGACGGCTCCCTGTGTGTCGTGTTCGTTGCGGCCGAAGTCGGTGCGGAATGGCGCGTTCAACCGGAACGTGGGGTCAACAGGATGGCTCACCAGTTCCTCGAAAAGCTCATGGGTGCGTTCCGGCGTGTGATACCCGGCGTTGAGCTCCGCCTTGATCGGCGTATTGCCCGAACCAGTTCAGTAGCAGATTGTGTACGGGCGTGCGCACCGGGAACAGCAGCGGCACATCCTTGAGATTCTGCGGGGTCAACGATTCGCGTTCCGCCAGCGGGTGGTTGCCTGGAACCATCGCTGACCAGTGCCCTGTAATACCGGTGCGCAGGAACTCGTATTGGCTGACATCCACCGGATCGGTAAGCAGGCCGAAGTCCATGAGACCTTGCTCAATCTGTTCCTGAATAATGTCCGATGTGGTGCTGGTGACCCGGAATCGCACGTTGGGATGCTGCTCGCGAAAAGCAGCCATGCGCTGGGACAGCAATGTCATGCCGCGCACTTCGCCGCATCCCATGGCGATTTCACCGCTGAGGTCATTGCCGGATTGCTTCAATTCGAATTCGGTTTTGTCCGCCAGCGAAACGATGGTCTGCGCACGTTCGCGCAGCAGCCGGCCTTCCTCGGTGAGCGTGATGGTGTGACTGCCGCGTTCAAACAGCGTGACGCCCAATTCCTCTTCCAACTGTTTGAGCTGACGGGAAAGCGTCGGCTGGGAAATACGCAGCAACTGCGCGGCCCACGTGATATTGCCTTCCTCGGCAACCGCCAGAAAATATCGCAGGACGCGCAGTTCCATCCTCGGGGCTCCTTCGGTGTGGACGGACTTCTATTGCCATTATGCCCGCCGTCCGTGAACTTATTATGCTAAACGTGGATAGTCTCGGTAATGACGCGGCGAACAGCATGCGAGAGGCGGTGCTCAATAGCGAAAGCCTCTCGGCTGCCGTCGTTGGTCGTGATGATACTGGAGACCATGAAGCTCGTGCGGCGGCGGTCTAGGGCGAGGTCGAGAAAGAGGTAACGGCGTGACGCTTGATAATAGGTCAGACAGTAGGATGGCGGCGGAGCGGTGCCGAGCATGAGCAACGATCAGCGGCCGCAGGCGATCGAAGTGCGCGGGGCGCGCGTGCATAACCTGAAGAACATCGACATCGACATTCCGCTGGGCGAATTGGTGGGCGTGGCCGGCGTCTCCGGTTCGGGCAAGAGCTCGCTGGCGCTCGGCGTGCTGTATGCGGAAGGTTCGCGGCGCTACTTGGAGGCGCTGTCCACGTACACGCGACGCCGCCTGACCCAGGCCAGT
>JAIHTM010000077.1 GCA_022713905.1 Collinsella sp. | reverse complement strand
AGCTGAGCATCGGCGAACGCCTGAAATGCGCGGTACTTGCCACGATTCGCTCCTGCGAAAATGTCGTATACGATAACCGCATCCACTCGATGAAGTAGAAAAGTCACTGAGCCCAGCAAACCCTCGCCTTCAGTGGGCTAGAGCGGGCTGCCTTCCATTCCTATTGTCAACTACGACTAGTCCCAACAGGAATACCGGCAATATCGGGAGCGCATAACGGCCTTGGATTCCCTCAAAGGCCTCAAACCTACTCATAGACGCCAGGTCATTCCAGGTAAGCCCCACGAAGAGCACAAACGCTGCTATCTCAGCAGCCGCTATTACGAGACCTAAGACCAGGAATCGATGTCTTCCTGCCCATGAGGCCAGTGTCACCTGACCCGTCCAGTGCTGCTTCACCGTATAGGCCACTGCTACCAACCAGACCAACCCCAAAACGGCCGCCGTGGCGACATACCAAGTCGGCAGATAAGCAAAAGTCCCGAGGAACAGCATGGAATGCACTATTTTGCCAATAGTGAGTATCGGATGCGACAATGCAACACTCACATTATGTGATACGTCCACCTGCGCCAACGAACTACCGAACAGTACGCTCCACGGAAGATACAGCGCTCCTGTCAGAACCGCCGCAATCCCCACAAATTCTAGCTTGCGGCGCACGGTCATCACCGCAGAAGGTAGGAACAGCACAGCAACCGCCACAAACGCATAGGGAAGTTTTTCACACGCCAAGGCCCACGCCAGCACCCCCAAAACCGCAGTGTGCGGAAGAGAAATCAAACGTTTGCCCTCAGCAGCAGCCGCAATAGCCGCCACCATGCAAGCCGAAAGTGCCACAATCATGCCATCAATCATCAGGCTCGATGCCACAAACGCCACCGGTGGAATAACTAATAGCAACGCCATCAGCGATTTCCAACGCGGTAACAGCGCAATGGCAAAGCACCCCATAATCGCATACAGAATGCTGTTGGATATTCGCGCCGCCTGCCACTGCGCGTACGGTAGCAAATTCACCAGCATGGCGATTTTCAGGCCAATGGCTTGGGGCAAGTAATCAAGCGGAAAATACGCGTTAGAGCGATTGGTGTGTGTCCCATCCGGCACAACGATGTGATCAGCCATCACATCATCAGCACTTTGCTGCGTTTCCCGCGACGAGTCGCCCTGCGTCGCCCTACTGATTGACTCAACAATCAGAACGTTCGCGAATCCTGGAATCGTCAGCAAACGCGAATCACCCTCAATGGACTGTTGCTTGACGGTGTTACCGTGCGCATCCTTTCCCTTTGCAACAGGATTCAACGATTGTCCTGTGGCCAATGCGTACGTGGACAACGGATGCATATCAGGATCTGGAATAGTAAGAGGGCCAACCTGGACGATGAACATACAGGCCTGCAGCGCGAACAACACCAGGAAGATAAAAATATTGCACGCAGTCCCCTTCAAGACATGTGCCACATGCTTCATAACGCCCTACCTTCCGGTCATTCGTCCACAGTCTACCGCACACGCACACCGCAAGGGCCTACCAATACCTGGTCAATCCCAACATAATTCGCCACAGCACATTTAGGGATGACTTTATCTTGGGCTTCTTATTACAATGCTCAAGTACGTTGTTTATAGAAATGAGCGAGCAGAGTGGACGACATCCAAAACGACCAGGAACCTTCAGCGCAAGAGTCTGGCACGGATATGGGAAAAACTGAAGTCCCAGCTGTTCCCTCAAAACAGAATGACGATCAGCAGAGCAACAAATTGCCGCTGCCTTTCGCGTTGAACTTTAGCATATTGATGGCTTCAAAGCCCATGGTCATGCTGGCCAAAGCCATATCTTTCTTGCGCACACTATTGAAGAAGCGCCCCCGCTGCCCCTACACGTTGTACGTAGTGGTCATGGTAATGGTTGACGCCGCAGCAGTGCTGTTCATCCAATGGAGCATGTACGAGGAACCCACATATGCCGATCCGGATGCAGTAGATGACACCACCAAAATGTTCAATAGCGCAGCTGGGCAGCTGACGAAATTCGTTGCCCAGATGTGGATGGAACACAACTACGTCTGGCTGCTCAACTTCCTAGTACTAGGCATGGTATACCTCGTACTGATATTTGTCTTGAACCGGTTCTGGGTGGCGACAGCGGTATTTGCCATCATCACGTCAACCTACGCTGTGGCGAATAGCATTAAGGTCGATCTGCGCAACGAACCCATCATTCCTTCTGATTTGGGATTCCTCTCCAGCGGCAACGGTGGGGAAATCACATCATTCATCCCTAAAGACAGCCAGCCACTGGTCGACGGCACCATTACCATGCTTATCTGGCTGACTATTATCTGCTTGGCATTGCAGCTTATCGATGGCCGCCGCTGCGTGATTCCATTTCACTGGTGGCGCCCATTCCGCAATACCAAGACCATCATCGGCAATTGCACACGCATCATTGCCGCGGTACTCAGCGTTACTCTGCTCTGGTCGTTCACTTGGAATCTGGGAGTCAACGGCTCATGGTCTTACAAGTGGGCAAAGAGTCTAGGCGATGATCCCCTGCTATGGAGCACAGTTGTCGACGCCACCTATAACGGCCCAACCATGGACTTTCTGCGGCTGGCACACGCAAAAACCATGGATAAGCCCAAGGATTACAACAAAGAGACCATGGAGGCTTTGGCTAAACGTTATAAGGAAAGCGCCCAAGCCACTAACGAGGCACGTGCCAATAACCTCACCGACAGTACCGTAGTCATGATTCTTTCGGAATCATTCTCCGACCCAACTCGCGCGCCGGGAGTTGAACTCACTGAAGATCCGATGCCGAATATTCACGCCCTTGAAGGCACTACCACTTCAGGACTGATGCTCTCGCCGGGCATCGGTGGAGGCACAGCCAATATCGAACATCAGGCATTAACAGGCCTTAGCCTGGCGTTGTTCGACAATTCCATGCAATCGCCTTATCAGGAGCTTGTCCCGCACCAGAAAACGCCTTATACGTTCAACCAAATATGGAATGATGCTTACGGCAAGAATGGTTCCGTGGCGTTCCACCCATACTTCAAGAACATGTATCTGCGCGATAGCAACTACAAGAAATTTGGTTTCAGCAAGTTGTATTCGCTTGATAGCAAACCTCCCATCACACATCAAGATCACATCGATAGTTCTCCCTATGTGAGCGATGCCGCCTCGTACCAGAACGTTCTTGATTCAATCAACAGCAATGATCACACCCAGTTCATCCAGCTGGTTACCATGCAGAATCATGCGCCCTACAATGATTTCTACGCGGACAACCAGTTCAAAGAAGCCGATGTTTCCCAACTCTCCGACGAAGAGAAACAGTCTATCGATAATTACGCCAAGGGCATCAGCCTCACTGATCAGGAGACTGCGGACTTTTTGAACCAGCTCAATGCAGTTGATAAGCCAGTCACCGTTATCTTCTACGGCGATCATCTGCCCGGCATCTACAGCACCGCGACCAAAGACAAGAACAATACTCTTGTCATGCATGAGACCGATTACTTTATATGGTCAAATCAGGCGTCCGCGTCTGCCGGTGTCAAACTCGACCCGCAGACCGCCGGCTATGTCTCATCGAACTCTTTCATGGCTTTGGCTGCTGAACATATGAATGCCAAGGTGTCACCTTATCTGGAAATGCTGACGCAGGTGCAAGCGCAGATTCCGGCAATCAGCCGACTGATCAGCTCCAACGATTCCTGGGGCGATGGCAGCACCGCCTATCTGGATGCTGAAGGAAACCGCGTCAAGCGTAAGGATCTCTCCAAGGGAGCCAATCAACTACTAAATGATTACCGTCTCGTGCAATACGACATGAGTAAGGGTAAGGGCTACCTTAACGACGATGGATTCTTTGCAGTTAAGTAAGCAAAAGGGGCATCAGACGGTTGTCCAATGCCCCACGAATCGCTTACTTCTCTCGAACCCAATAGTTGCCTGATGTACGAGACAGGTTTGGATTGTAATACGGATCGTTATCTACGATTTCGGCATACTTCTTACGGAATTTCGCAGATTCCCGATCTAGTCGAGCCTTCTTTTTCTTGCTTTCAATATCGTATCCACGCGTGACGGACTCGTAGTGGTATAGCTCCGCCTCATGCGCCCACACGATGTCACGTCCAAGCTGTTCGTGAATCCGAATGCACAAGTCGACATCGTTATATGCAACCGCCAAAGCCTCATCAAAGCCATGTACCGCACGGAAGTCATCAGCTTTCACCATGCAGCATGCTGCCGTGACGGCAGAGTAATTGACGCTCTCGACGAGTCGGCCAAAGTAGCCAAAATCTCCACGGGGGAAGCCAACCTGAATATGCCCAGCAGCCCCGCCGAGGCCGAGCACGATACCTGCATGCTGAATGGTCTCAGTGGGATAGTACAGCTTTGCTCCCACGACGCCGATTCGATCCAGCTGCGCGAACGACACCATTCTGGTCATCCAAGATGGGCTGATGACTTCAGTATCGTCGTTGAGGAACAGCAAGTAACGACCGGAAGCTTTTTGAGCAGCTATATTGTTAATCCGCGAGAAGTTGAACGGAATGTCAATCTCTTCCACACGGAAACGATCACCAAGCTTCTTGGCAAAACGCTGATACAAATCCTGCATATGCGGGTTGTCACTGCCGTTATCAGCAATGATGATCTCATAATTGGGGTAGTCCGTCTTGTCAATAATTGAGCTGACACAACGTTCGATATTGTCGTACCCGTTCTTCGTCGGGATGATTACCGACACTAGCTCGTCGCCGGAGACATCGTAATGCACGTTATAAATGCCATTCGGACCGGCGGAAACCACTTCAGCCTGAATACCGCGTCTGTCAACCGCCGACTGCAATGCGCGCAAACCAGCGTCGGATGTGTAGCTCTTGGCACCGCCGCTAGACGCGGTAGAAGTTGCCAAAGTGCGCCAATGATAGAGCACCTTCGCGATGTGCTGGATGTGATCAGGAGTGGTTTTTTCTACGAAACGAAGCACCAGATCATAGTCCTGCGAGCCCTCATAGCCGACCCGGAAACCACCGATTTCATCTACGATGCTCTTTCGATACACACCGAAATGACTGATGTAGTTAGTACTCATCAGCAAATCGGGAGAATAGTTCGGCTTGAAATGCGGGTCGAAGCGGTTCCCCTCTTCGTCCTCTTTGTCTTCGTCACTGTAGATAAGATCTGTGTCCGGATGCTCATTGAGGGTCTTCACTACCTCAAACAGTGCCTGGGGAGCCAGTTCATCGTCATTGTCAAGCAAACCGACGAACTCTCCTGAGGCCTCTTCCAAAGCCGAATTCGTTGCTCTGGAAATGTGCCCGTTTTCAGGGCGGAACACCACTTTGATGCGAGAATCCTGCTGTGCATACCGTTCAAGCAGCGGACGCACATGCGGCTCGGACGAATGATCATCAGCCAGGCACAACTCCCAGTTGGGGTATGACTGGTTACGAACCGAATCCACACACTTTTCCAGCCACTTCGGCTCCACGTTATATACCGGCACCAGCAGTGAAATCAACGGCTGATATGCAAACAAGGAAATCTCATTGCGCACTGCCGTCTCGTCGTAGCGCTCTGTTCGACGAATGAGGTTATGGTACACGTGCTTCTGCCAACGAGGGCCCCAATACTTATCCAGCAGACGCCTCGTGGTACGACGCGGATGTCCCAGTAGTGCAACCTTGCGCAGGAAGTTCGACAATCCCGCAAGAACAGGCGACGACTGAACCGGGATGACGACTTCCTGACTATCTGTGGAGGTCCTCATACGCAGACGCAGCTTGTCGTTCGCCAATTGCTTGCGTCCACCCGGCACCGATATTTCTGCACGGAAACCAAGAATAGAATCTGGGGGAACCGTAGTTATTGCATTCACGTCAGGACGACCGTAACGGCTCAGGCTGCGCAAACTCGCCACAGGAGATTCCGCCAAAGAGATATCAACCTGTTCACCACCGTGTATATCGGCAGCCCATCCGTTGACGAGCACAGTGGATCCGTCTTGCTTAGCATCCACTTGATCAAGGTTGTATACAATGCCCCGCTGTTCCTCGGAAGCAGGCGGGAAGCATGCAGCCGCAAACGGATCAACGATCTCGCGATGCATCTTCAGATATTCTGCAATGTCATCCTTATTGATTGACAAGTGAGTACGCTTGCAATCCGTGAAAACCGAATACGGCTCCCAAAGCACAGTATGACCGGACTGCTGATACATGCGAGCGCAATAGTCAATACCGCGCAGTCCCTCTGCCAGGCGCGTATTGAGTCCGCCTATTTCCACGAATTCCTTGCGACGCACCAGCATGCAATCTTCCGTGGCCGCGAACATGTCACGAGGAAGCAGATCTCTGAAGTAGTAACCGATTCCTTCATCCCAGGAACCGCGCATTTCAAAAGGCTCACATTGCTTCAACGCCCGAAGAGTGACGCCCACATTGAGCACACGCTTCTTGGTATCAAACACCTTACCGCCCACAACGCCAACAGAAGAGGGACGCGCATAATTCACCATTTCGCGTAGCCATGTGCCATCGGTCGGCTTCATGCCGTTCAACAGCACAATCACATCTTCAGAACGACGTTTTGCCACATCATTGACGGAATCCGCTGCAGCAGCAATCACAGTGAACGACGGATAATCCGTCATCTCTCGTAGCTGCTTCACTTGCGCATCAGACAGAGAAGAAGCAACCACCGCAACTGTCGGAGTGTAATCGGCATAGTCAATCTTATACGTACCGAGATTGTCGAGCATTCGCACGTCACCGGCTATTCCTCGACGCTCCAAGGCCGCTTCGATCGCCTTGCGACCAGCCTCATAGGCATACATCTTGCTTCGGGGGTCTCCGGCCACGGAGCTTGCAAGGGTGCGCCAGTGGTACAGCATCTGCGGAATATGATGAACGTGATGTGCATGCTCGGTGGCACGCAGCACGAAGTCATAATCCTGGCTGCCGTCGTATTCGCTGCGCAATGCGCCAACCTTGTCCAACAGCGCACGGCTCACTACGACGAAATGAGTGATGTAGTTATGACCGAGCAATAGGTTTGGCGAATAATCCGGCTTGAAGAACGGGTCAAAGCGCTTGCCCTGCTCGTTAATCTTGTCTTCATCGGAATACACGAAATCCGTATCGGGCTGGTCATTCAACGCTCGGACGACTTCAAACAACGCCTGCGGTGCCAGTTCATCGTCATTGTCCATGAAGCCGACGTAATCACCAGTAGCGAGTTCTATGGCAGAATTCGTCGCCGCCGCAATACGTCCGTTGCTGTCACGAAAGACAATCTTGATACGGGGATCGCTCGCGGCAAGCTCTTCCAGCAGCGGCTTGACGTGCGCAGAAGGCGAATGGTCATCAGCCAGGCACAATTCCCAGTTGGTGTACCACTGGTTTTGCATGGATTCAACGCATTTGCGCAGCCAGACCTCGTCCACGTTGTACACAGGTGTCACCACAGAGATGAGCGGAGTCTTGGAAAATGCGGCAATGACGGGCTCAGCTTCCTGCTGAGTCATCGTTTCATGACGCTGAATCCAGGAATCGTAAAAATCCGTCTCACCAACAACACGACGCCTTACCGCGTCTCGCAAATCCTTCATCGCCTCGCGATTGCCAAGGTGCGCGGCATAAAACATGAGCCTGTGCACGCGGGTGCTGATGTATTGCATGCGGAATCGACTCATCAAACGCTGAACATTGATGTGCCTTGTCATGGTCGTGCCAGGCGCCTGACACATCAAGTCGAAATTCTGCACTCCCTGAGGAATAACAATCGTGAAGCCTGCTTGATCGCTGGGATCCAATCCATACGTCTTTTCCAGATCAACACGAGTATTCCGCGATACCGTCATACCCGTGCCGGCTACAGCCAGTGGTAGGGCGGTCTGCCTCATCTTGTCAACCGCCCAGCCGGTCACTATAGTCCGAGACTGTTCCCCAACCTTGACGTTCTCTACTTTTTCGACTGTTACCTGATATGTACGATCATTCAACAGCGTCAGCATGCTTGTTCTGTCCTTATCATCTCAGCAGACGGATTAATCGATTGTCACTTGCACCGTATTGTCCGGGTTCACCACTGACATCACTTCCGCAGCGGATCCCTTGATGTGGAATCTGCAGGCATTCTCTGCCAACTGCAAACGCTCAGAGTCCGTCTGCAGAGCAATACAGATGCGGAAATCGCCAAATGCGAGCACATTCTTCACCGCAAATTCGGCCGTATGCTTACCGGCTGAAATCTTATCGTCCTCGAAGCCAAACGGCATGGAAAGCACGGGAACATTGCGGCCATCAAACACATCGATGAACAGCTGGTTCGCAGAAACCGGACGATCGCATTCGAAGTCAACATTCATGGTGAAGTCCTCGCGCGTATCCAGGAATTTCTGCGTCTCGCCATCGACGGCAATGTTTACGGCATTCACGGTCACGGCATTGCGAATAGCCGCTTCCTTTTGCCGTGCCTCCACTACTTCGCGCGGGGGAAGGAACGAATCCGAGTAAGCATCGGCAATCTCGTCAGGGTCGCCGATCTTCGCAATATAGCCGTCCTGAATGAGCATTGCCCGATCGCAATACCTGCGCACATCCGGCATGGAGTGGGTGACCAGAATAACCGTCTTCTTGTTGCGCTTCGCCTCAAAGAAATAGTTCTGGCACTTCTTCTGGAAAGCTTCATCGCCCACGGCAAGCACCTCATCAAGAACGAGGATGTCGCCCTGCGATTTAATTGCCACAGAGAATGCCAGACGCACTTGCATACCGCTGGAGTAGTTCTTCAGCTTCTGTTCCATGAAGTCGCCGAGTTCGGCGAACTCCACGATGTCGTCATACATGGCATCAATCTCGTCGTTGGAGAAACCAAGCATGGCACCATTGAGATATACGTTCTCGCGGCCAGTCAGTTCAGGATTGAATCCAACACCCAACTCAATAAAGGGCACGAGTTTGCCGTCCACCTCGATTGTGCCTGTATTCGGCGTGTAAATCTGGGAAATCAGTTTCAGCAGAGTGGATTTACCAGAGCCGTTCTTACCGACAATGCCGAAAAACTCACCTTGTTTGATATCAAAGGTGATGTCTTTCAGCACTTCCTGCGTACGGTACCCGCGAATGCCACGGAGCCAATTGAACAGCATGTTCTTCAGGCTGCCAGCACGTTCAACCGGAAGTTTGAAGTTCTTGGATACGTGCTCCACCTTGAGCGCCACCGGTCGGTCAGCGTTCTTCTGCTCCATCGCTTTGTCCATCTTGTTCATCGTCACACCAACTCCGCGAAGTACTGGGATTTAACGGTGAAATACTTCAAACCACCCAAGAAGATCAGTACAGAAAGAATAATCGGCCAGCACTGCAGGAATGGGTTATCCACCCACTGCCAAATGGTCTGATTTGCAGGGCTAATCATCACATGACGCGCATCCTGAACGATTTGCGCCACTGGGTTGAGAATCAGATCGAGCCGGGCAAATATCGGACCATATTCGCCCGCCTTTGAAGTGATAAGGGAAATAGGGTAGATAATAGGCGTGGCATAGAATCCAGCCTGCATTACCACTTCCCAGATGGGGTTCAAGTCACGCAGATTGACATACACGGCACTGAGGAAGAAAGCGATTCCCAACGACAGCATATACAACTCAAGCACCAGAGGAACCATCAGCAACCACGACCAGGTAAGACTGACGCCGTTAATCAGAGCAAATACCACCACCACAACAAAGTTGATGCCGAAGTTAATCATGGCGCTCATGGATGAGGCAATGACAATCACATACTTCGAGAAGTGAATCTTGCGCAGCAGATCACCATGCCCCACAATCGACATCATGCCGCCGGTAGTGGTTTCGTTGAAGAAATTCCACATGATGATGCCCAGCAAAAGCGCCACGGAGAAGTGAGGCACATCAGCACCGAACTTCAGGAACCGGACGAACACGAGATACATGATGGTGAACAGCATCAGTGGCTTGAGCACAGACCAGATGTATCCCAAGAAGGATTGCTGGTAACGAAGTTTGAAGTCGGTGCTAACCATCGCCTTCAGTAATAGGCGGTTCTTCCTGGTGAAGATTTCCGTGATGTTCAAAATTGCTCCTCAAATACAACAAACCCGCATATTTTATCAGCGCGGACTAACAATCTATGCGGGTTTTCAGTGAAGGTCTATCGATCCATCGGTTTGACGATGAACTTATTATCCGCCACATCCTTCAGATGCTTGCCATACGGGCTCTTGCCATACTTCACAGCGGCCTCCATCAGCTCATCACGAGTAATCCAACCGTTCTCAAAAGCG
>JAIHTM010000419.1 GCA_022713905.1 Collinsella sp. | reverse complement strand
ATATTATCCCTTCCTATAATATAGCTATCTATAACGTAATTCGACAAGCGGCGCACGCAAAAGGGGCGGTACACCACCGCACGTGGACCGTTCCGGAAAATGTATCCCGTTCTGGAGCTAAAAACTGGGCCGTAGTTTCCGCCAAGCATGCCATCCGTTCATCCCATTCTGAGGCTTGAATCCGGAACACAGTTTCCGCTCCAAACAAAAGGCCCCGGCTCGCGATAAAGTCGAGGCCAAAGGCACAGCATATGCAGTTGGTGTTGAGCGCGAACAGCTCGTCAACAATGGCCGTCCACGCTCTACCCTACCCGCGGCGACGGACGCGGCTGTAGGGCGTATCCACCATGGGCAGATTTGGACGCAGCTTGCCGTCAAACGCGCGGTAGGCGTTCTGTACGGCGGGCGCCGTGGGGATCGTTGCGATCTCGCCGATGCCCTTGCCGCCGTATGCCACGGGCAGCAGCTCGTCCTTCTCCACGTAGATGGCGTGGATATCCGGAATCTCGGGCGCACGGAACAGCCCGAGCGTGCCGTACCTTGCCTGGGGCACGCAGTCCTTGAGCGGCCAGTCCTCGGTAAGCGCATAGCCCATACCCATGAGCACGCCGCCTTCGATCTGACCCTGGATGGAGATGGGATTGACCACCTTGCCGGAATCGTGCGCAGCATAGACCTCGCTCACGCGGCCGTCATCATCCAGAATGACCACATGCGTGGCAAAACCGTAGCAGATGTGGCTCTTGGGGTTGGGAACGTCGGCGCCCAGCTTGTCGGTCGGCTCCAGGTACACGTACCCAAACTCGCAGCCCTCGAGCGCCTTGATGGCGGCAGCGGGATCTTGAGGATGCATACCCTGGCCGGCGACGAGTTCCTGTGTGTGCAGCTGATAGGCGCGACCGTCGTCGTACTCGATCTTGACGCCGTCGCCATGCGCATTCACGGGAGCGGCGGGCGCAGACTTGCCGGCCTCGATATCAAGCATGGCATCGCGCAGCAGGAAGGCGGCACCGCGCACGGCCTCGCCGGTCACGACCGTCTGACGCGAACCAGACGTGGTGCCGGAGTCGGGAGCGTTCTCGGTGGAGCACTCGCCGTTGGCAATGCAGCGAAGCGGCAGGCCGCATGCCTCGGCAACGTCCTGCAAAAAGACCGTGTTGCAGCCCTGGCCGATGTCGGACGTAGCGGCATAGACCACAGCCACGCCGTCCTCGATGCGAATCTTGCAGCGGCCGGCATCGGGCAGGCCCACGCCCACGCCGGCGTTCTTCATGGCGCAGGCA
>JAIHTM010000418.1 GCA_022713905.1 Collinsella sp. | reverse complement strand
GAGGGAAGGTAGTCCGGCCCTCCCGGCCCAGCTCACGCCAGCGCCAAGCGCTAGTAGTTCACCACCTGCTCCTCAAAGTACGCCTTCGGGTGGTTACACACCGGGCACACCTCAGGCGCCTCGGCACCAACGTGCAGGTGCCCGCAGTTCAGGCACTTCCACACCTTCACGCCCTCACGCTCAAACACCTCGCCCGACTCGATGCGCTCGACGAGCTTGTTGTAGCGCTCCTCATGGGCCTTCTCGACTGCGGCGACACCACGGAACTTTGCGGCAATCTCGGCAAAGCCCTCTTCCTCGGCGGTCTTGGCAAACTCGTCGTACATCGTGGTCCACTCGTAGTTCTCACCCGCGGCGGCATCGCGCAGATTGTCCAGGGTATCGGGGACGGCGCCATCGTGCAGATACTTAAACCACAGTTTGGCGTGCTCGGACTCGTTGCCAGCCGTCTCGGCAAAGATGTTCGAGATCTGAACGTAGCCGTCCTTCTTGGCCTTGGAGGCATAGTAGCGATACTTGGTGTGTGCCTGGGACTCACCGGCAAAAGCAGTCTCGAGGTTCTTCTTGGTTTGGGAGTTCTCAAAATCCATAGGTGTACTTCCCTTCAACGCATACCGCCCGTAGGCTTCGAGCGGCCTCGTCTTTAGGATGCCCTCATGCCGGAAATCTAAACCTTACAATCCTGTTCTTCAGATTTGCACAGGCTAGATGCTCAGCCAGCGATCGCCCTCGGCTCGGCAAAAGCCCTCACGCTCCAGGTCGGCTAGAATGCCCGCGACAAGCTCGCGCTCGACCGGTCCACGCCCAGCCGCCGCTTCCATCTCGTTAACGCCCACCACGACATCAGCAAGCGTAATCCCCGCCGGCTGGCCATCGCGCGCTGCCAGCAACATGCGCACGATATGCGCGCGCTTTTGGCGACGCGAGCCCTCAAACTTGGACTGACGACTATAGCCCGCCGACCGCCTGGACGGATTGGGCAGCGTCTTTTTAAGATACGCGCCGTAATCCAGCAACGCGTAATACCATGCGCGCGGCGTGTCGGCATCGTCTGGTCTCTAGATACACGCCTGGAAGATCAAACGCAAACGAACGGATGCCCTGCGCCGTTGCCGGGCCAATGCCGGGCAGAGCGACCAAGTCACGCGTCTCACGCGGAAACTCCCCGTCCCAGCCCTTTACAACGCGCTGAGCGGCCCCATGAAGCGCCAGAGCGCGTCGGTTGTAGCCCATGCCCTGCCAAGCGTCCAAAACATCGGAAGGCGCGGCCTGGGCAAGCGCCTGCACAGTCGGAAAACGATCGAGCCACACCGGCATGCGCGCCTCCACACGCGGCACCTGCGTTTGCTGCAGCATGACCTCAGAAAGCCAAATGATGTACGGATCGCGTGTGCGGCGCCACGGAAGGTCGCGATAACGCAGGACCCCTTCCGAACGAATCATCGAACGAAAGGGGTCCTGAATCATGGCTATGCTCCTTATGCGGCGCTATTCCTCCCGGTAAGCGCACGCGCAGGTGGCGTACTCGGGAAACGCTTCGCGGTCGGCGAACTTGGGATCGACGGCCGGGAACTGGCGGTGAGCGACGATGTCGCCGAGCGAAACGGAATCGAGGTAGTCGCGCATCAACGCCTGGGCTCCGGCCCACAGGGGATGATAGCAGCACGTACCCATGCGTGCACAGTCGCCATCGGGCGCGGTGCAATCGTTCATGACCATGGGGCCCTGAACGGCCTCAACGACCTGGCGGATGGTGACATCGTCGGGGCTGACCTTAAGACGCATGCCGCCATGGACGCCACGCAGGCTCTCCACAATACCGGCCTGAACCAAACCATGCTGAATCGAACGGGCAAACGAATACGGGACATTGACCTCTTCGGCGGCGGTGCGAACAGAAAGCAGACGCTCCGGGTCCTCGGCAAGCATCGCGAGCATGCGAAGGGCGTAATCAGTCTTCCTCGATATGTCCATTTTTCCCCTTTCAAGGAATAGGAACAGCTCGAACGAGCTCCGGGGCCGAGCTTACGTCGAGACACCAATGACCGTATGGACGCCCAAATAGCAAAACGGGTGCCCACTGAATGCCGTGTTTGAAGCCTCTTGCATCAAAAACGGCCCATAGTGCAAATCAGTATAACCTAACCCCCTGCTTCGTTGAACAGGCGTTGCGCAACAAACGCTTTGTTTGAACACACGTCTCAAACGGAGCTTGTCCGGGAATTGGAAGGATTTTGTTTGGCTCTGTTAGACCAGGATTGACATGCCGACCTGCCGGCTAACTCGCCGTCTCCCCGTCGGGCGCCGGCATCTTGACCCTCATCTCGAACGGCATC
>JAIHTM010000076.1 GCA_022713905.1 Collinsella sp. | reverse complement strand
TCGGCCACTTTGCCCATGCGGGCGTACAGGGGGCCTGCCATGCGGATATCCTGCGCGTAATGGCCCTCGGGGAACCGCAGGCCGTCCCACAGCTCGCGCCTGTACAGGCGGCACCAGTTCGCCTCGTTGAAGTAGCGGGCCTCGGTGTTGCGGCCGAGCTTGCTGCCGAGCAGTCGCAGGCTTTTGCAGAACACGGTCTGGTAGGCGGCGAGCGGGTGCTCGAACACAGTGATTTTGCCGGGCGCCTGCGCGCCCGTCTCGGCCTCTTTGGACACCTCGCCCAGCTGGGAGACGCCGAACTGACGCCAGCGTGCCTTGCTCATATCCGCGCCGGTGTTTTGCAACGCGTGCAGCAGATATTCAATATTGCAGCGGTCGAGGATGTCGTCATTGTCGGCAAACGCGATGTACTCGCCACGTGCGGCATCTAGTCCAGCGTTCTGGGCCTTGGCAATGCCGCCGTTTTCCTGATGGATCACGGTGACGCGGCTGTCCTGCGCCGCATACTCATCGCAGATGGCCGGGCTGGAATCCTTGGCCCCATCGTCCACCAGAATCACCTCAAGGTTCGTGTACGACTGCTGCAGGATCGAATCAATGCAGTAACGCAGGTAGTCTTCGGCGTTATACACCGGCACGATGATGGAAATGAGGGGAGTGGAGTTTGGCAAGGCTTGTGCTTCCTCTGGCAATTATTTTATGTGGACATATCCAGTATGACATGTTTCTTGATATTGTTTGCCGGAATCATCGTTCAGTCATGCGCAAATCGCGAAAGACTACTGACGGTAATGTGCGCCTTGAGGAACTCGTCGATGGTGAACAATCCGGAATAGTCGCCGGACTGAATCTGGCTGATCGGCGATTCGTGATCAATGGTGTCTCCAGTTTGCAGTTCGGTAACGTCCTCTGCGTCCTCGGCGGATATAGACGCAGGGTCGGTGACGGCGCCGAATGCTCGTCGTGTGGCCCACAGCTGCACGGGCATATCGCCGATTTGGTATCTCTCGATGAGGCTATTGCCGATATCTCCTGCGTTGGTGTCTTGGAGACCTTGAACGTGCATAGCGAGTAGTTTGGGTGCTCTTTGTCCGTGACGGTAATCGTGTTGCCGTCCACGGAAATGCTGACTTCGTTATGCCAGGAATAGGGCAATGTGACACGGTAGGAATCGGTTTGTGCGCTGAGCGATGCCGTGACGGCGTTACTGTACTGCCAGACTATGTCAATACTGTTGTTGCTCTGACGTTGAATCCGGTCGTAATCACCCAGTGCTGTCTTCGTCCAGGAAGTGGTGAGTTCGGTGGCGTCTGGAATGTCGAGTTCGTCGGCCATACATGAGCGCTGCGTTGCACCATCCATTTGCCCTTTGGTGGTGTGCAGCCATACTTTGTTGTGGTCGGTGGAGCGTTTTCATGCAAATGCTTCCGGATCGGGATTGTTCTGCGGCGTACATTTCAGCCATGCCTTATCCAGCTCGCCGTCCAAATCGGTGGGTGAGGAATACGTCTCGGTCCAATTGCCTTGGGGCGGATCGGCTACGGTGGTTTTTGCCGAGTCGGAACCCGACTTGTCCTGTTGCTTTTGAGTGTGTTGGTTTGTTGCTGCGGCTGTGATTCCGTGGTCTGCGCAGACTGGTTTGCGCCGCAGGCGGTTGCCAAAGTGAGGAGCGGCACAAGGAATAGTGCAGTAAAACGACGATGTTTCACATATCCATTGTACTTGGGAAAGCGGGAGAATGATTGCCAAGAACCGCTGCTGTAATGGCTGATGAGGTATTCGCTGAAGTTCGCGCCCTCTCAGATTGTCACTGACGGCGTATCTGTAATGGGGAAGTATCCAAGTTGTTCATCATTCTGCTTTTGCCAGCGATCCGGTGTGGAGAGAAATTCGATGAGCCCCTTCCATGCTGCTCCAAATGCCACGGAATTGCTGGTGGAAACGGATCGCAGTACTTTGATATCTGCCCATTGCGAGGAAAGCGTGTGCTCGGTGAGCATACGCTGTAGTGGCTTATCCAGATATTCAAATAGCTGTGCATATAGTCCATCAAGCACAATGGTGGGAATGTCGCATATGTTGATAAACGAGGCTAATGCAATGCCGAGATAGTGTGCGGCTGATTTCACGGCTTTACAGGCGTCTGGCTCCTTGCGAGACAGTGCGGCAAACAAGTTGCCGGTAGAAGAGTGTGGTGCCAGACCGCTGGCCTCCATCAGAGCGTATTGTCCGGCAAACGTTTCTAGACACCCAGTATTGCCGCACGAGCATTGGCGTCTGCCTTCAGCTACATAGACATGGCCAAGTTCTCCTGCCCAGCCGTGACATCCTGTGTCGAATCCGCCGCATTTGACGATTGCAGCGTCGATACCAGTCCCGCCAGAGACGTAGAGATAATCCGATAGGGGAATGTCCTGTTTGTTGCGCAGATAGGTTTCTGCATAGGCGCCTGCATCGGCAGAGTTGAGAAAGTTGATTTGGGGCAACATATTCTGTGGCGCAGCTTTACGCAGTTCCTCCAGCAGGTCAATGTCGTGCCAGCCAAGATTGGGGCTGCTCAGCAGATAAGTGTGGTTGGTGGCGATGAGTCCGTGCAACGCTACGGTGATGCCGACCGTAGTGAGCTCGGCATCTGTTGCCCTCATGCGCAGATCATCAATGATGCGGCGCACAACAGTTAATGTTTTCTCGGCGTTTGAGGTATTGAGTTGCTGATAATGCTGCGCAAGAATTTCGCCCGATAGGTCGACTGCAGAAGCCTCGACAGAGCCTGTGGAAATATCTACGCCAATCGCTGCATAGGTATGTAGGGCCGGGGCGAGAGGAACAGCGGGGCGGCCTGACCCGGTGCTTTCCGAATTGAGCTCTCGAATAATGCCGCAACTGATGAGATGCTCTACCAGCCTAGTCATGGTAGAGCGGTTGAGTCCGGTCATGCGGGCAAGGTCGGCCCGCGAAGGATGACGTGAGCCGGTTACGACTGTATTGGCGAGCATGGTGAGGTTATGGTTGCGCACTGTGGTGCCGCTGGCGGCATCCAGTGTGGTAGCGGTGCCGGCGGCTACGTTGCGGCCGGGTGCAATTGTGTGAGAGGGCATACATACAAGTATGCCTCACATCTCGCGGTATGGCTGGTGTTGTGTCATTACATATTCATAACTATGCGGCGAAACGCCGATTTGTTGCAAGAATGGACAAAGTATATTCTCTGCTTTAGTATGTTGCATAAAGCAATAAACCCAACGATGAAGTTGAGGAGGGGCCATGCAGCAACTCGTGGCAGGTGTCGATTCATCAACGCAATCCTGCAAAGTCGTCATTCGTGATTTGCATACCGGCAAATTAGTGAGATCGGGCGCGGCCAGGCATAGGCGCGGAACGGAGATTGACCCTCAGGTGTGGCGCTCGGCTTTCGATGAGGCTGTGCACCAGGCTGGCGGTTTGGACGACGTGGTTGCACTATCCATAGCTGGCCAACAACACGGTATGGTCGCGTTGGATGAGCGTGGTGCGGTGGTCCGCAATGCCATTCTGTGGAATGACACACGATCTGCTCGTGATGCGGTGGACCTCATCTCGGAACTCGGCAACGGTAATGAACGCGAAGGCAAACGTCGATGGGCTGATCGGACGGGCAGCGTGCCTGTCGCCTCGTTGACAGTGACGAAGATCAGGTGGATGGCTACTCATGAACCCGATAATTTGGCTCGTACCGCAGCTGTGGCGTTACCACATGACTGGCTTACTTGGGATCTACTAGGCGGCAACGATATTAACACACTGGTCACGGATCGTTCTGATGCTTCGGGCACCGGTTACTACTCCGCGCAAGATAATGAATATTGCAAGGATTTGTTGGAGCTTGCGGCGGGAGCCGAATTTGCGGATCGTGTGCGGTTGCCTTGGGTCGCCTCACCTGCGCGGCGTGTGTCTGAAGTGAAAATCGATGGACGCAATCTTGTAATCGGGCCAGGTGCCGGAGATAATGCCGGTGCGGCGCTTGGACTTGGTCTCAAGCCGGGAGAAGTGGCTATATCCATCGGGACGTCGGGCGTGGTGTCGCTGGTGTCGGCTGTTGCTACGCATGATCCTGAAGGATATGTGACTGGTTTCGCGGACGCCAGCGGAAACTATCTGCCGTTGGTGTGTACGTTGAACGCCTCGCGCGTTGTCGACACGTTCCGAGCGTTGCTCAACATGAGCCATGCTGAATTCTCTAGGGCCGCGTTATGTGCACCTCCCGGTGCCGAAGGACTAGTTGTGGTGCCGTACTTTGAAGGAGAGAGAACGCCGAATTATCCAGATGCCACTGGCTCCATTCATGGCATCACTTGCGAAAATCTCACCACTTCGAACATTGCGCGAGCTGCCATTGAAGGCATGCTGTGTGGTGTGGGCGTCGGAATCCGTGCATTCCAGCAGCTCGGTATTCCGGTTACCAAGGTTAACCTCATTGGAGGCGGAGCCCAGTCCGAAGCAGTGCGTCGCATTGCCCCATCGGTGCTCGGACTGCCTGTATGTGTGCCGGAATACAGCGAATACGTGGCGGACGGTGCCGCGCGCCAGGCGGCATGGGTGTATGAGGGTGGTGCCGAGCCGCCAGTATGGACCCCACATCTGTCTAGCGATTACATCTGCGATTATGCGCCGTTTATTTTGGAACGCTTCCAGGAGATGTCGTCGAGGTTCATGCTCCGATCAGAGGCACGAGCTGATGTGGGGCGTCATGGGAGCGGAATCCAGCTGTAAAGCAGAAATCTGCACGTCTAACCATCTGGCCGGTTGCGACCGACCTCAATCAACGTAAGTCATAACTGAACAATCAGAGAAACAAGCATCTACATATCAAAGGAGACACAAGATGCGTAACACACTGAAAACAACGTTAGCGGCAGGGCTTGCGGTCGCATGCCTCGCACCCATAGCAGCCTGTGGATCGGGTGGATTGGTAGGCGGCAGCAAGTCGAGCGGTGATACCGTCAAGATGGTGCTGGTAGCCAAGCAAGAGGGCATCCCGTGGTTCGATGACATGCGAACCGGTGTTGAGCGGTTCGGAAAAGACAATACCGGCAAGGTCGAGGTCAAGCAGATTGCGCCGGATTCAGGCGATTCCGCAAAACAGGTGCAAATGGTATCGGACCTCATCTCGCAGGACGTGGACGCTATTGTTGTGGTTCCGAATGATCCACAGGCGCTCAAGCCGGTAATCAAGCAGGCCAAGGCCAAGGGCATTGTCGTAGTGGCTCATGAAGCGAGCAATATCGCCGATGACGTTGACTATGATATCGAGGCTTTCCAAAACACGGACTTTGGCGAAGCATTCTGCAAGCCGCTGGCTGAAGGCATGGGAGGCAAGGGCAAACTTGCGGCTGTGGTCGGATCCAAGACCATGGAGACGCATATGGCTTGGTATAACTCCTGCAAGAGCATGCTCGAAAAAGACTATCCGGACATCACATTCGTCTCGGACGAGCCATATGAGGACAACAACGACGATGACACTGCGCGCAAGGTGGCTACAGAAATCCTCAACGCTCACCCGGATATCACCGGTTTCTTTGGCACCTCCGTCTCGGCTGGTTCCAATATGGCCGCTGTGCTCAAGGAGCGTAACAACAAGAATGTCTACGTTTCCTCCCTTGGTATTCCCTCGGTGGACATGCCTTACATCGATGAGGGTTGGGTGCAGTATGCGCAGACTTGGCGTCCTGCCGATGCAGGATATGCTGCGCTCCAACTGGCCTATGACAAGGTCAAAGGCGAATCCATCAAGACAGGCCTTGATCTGAAAGCGGATGGCTACGGCAGTGTTGAGGTCAAAGGTCATCAGGTTTATGGTGACGCTCCTCTGGTGCTGAAGAAGGGCGATTACGCGGACGGCAAGTATCCCTTCTAAATTGCCGTCGCTACTCGGCCAACCACCAGTAAATCAAGAAAGCAAGGTGATGAACATGCGATTGCAGGCTACGGATATCTCCAAGAACTTTGGCGGTGTGCAAGCGCTCAAGCATGTGAACGTGGACATTGTCGGCGGTGAAGTACACTGTCTGGCCGGTGAGAATGGCTCCGGTAAATCCACCATCGTGAAGATTCTTTCAGGTGTATTAACGCCTAATGGGGGAGTCATCACGGTGGACGGTGCGCCATACGGGAATCTGACCGCTCGACAGGCAATCGGTCTAGGCATAGCTGTGATTCATCAGGATCTCTCATTGTTTGGCACTATGAGTGTGCGGGATAACATATGTCTGCCTGAGCATGTTCATCACCATCGGTCGTTAGTCAATCCTCAATATGCCGAGGATGTGTCGCGTAAAGCATTGGCACGAATCGGTGCTGATCTCGATCTGGACGCTCGCGTAGAGGACCTATCTATGGCGGCTAAGCAGCAGGTCGCCATTGCTAGAGCTTTGGCGTTGAACGCAAAGGTCATCTTCATGGACGAGCCGACCACCGCGCTGACTTCCACTGAAGTGGATAGTTTGTTGCGTACCATCGGCACGCTCAAGGCATCCGGGGTGTCGGTTATTTTCATTTCGCACAAGCTCGATGAAGTGTTTTCCGTGGCTGACCGTATCACGGTGTTCCGTTCCGGTGAAGTAATCGGTACATATCAGGCTTCGCAGCTCGATAGCCGCAAGCTGTCCGCGTTGATGACCGGGCATGACGTGGAATTTGGTGTTCCCGAGAACCATATCGTAGCTGATGCCACACCGGTGCTCGAGATGAAACATGTCAAGGCTTCGAAAGTGTCTGATGTGACATTGAGGGTACAGGCAGGCGAGGTTGTTGGTATGAGTGGTCTATTGGGATCGGGACGCACGGAAACCGCTCTTACTCTCTTCGGTCTCAATGCGTTGACCGGTGGCAGCATAGCTATCGACGGTCAGCCTGCAGCTATTCGCAATCCTCGTGATGCTATTGCCAATGGCATTGCCTTAGTGCCCGAAGACAGGCATCGCGAAGGGCTGTTTCTTGACCGCAATCTGCTGCAGAACAGTGCGGCTAGCGTGCTGGAAAGAATCTCAAGCAGATTCGGCGTGGTCAATGTTAAAAAGGAACGTCAGATCGGTGAAGACACATTAGTGAACCTGCAAGTCAACACCCGTGACTTGGCGCTGCTGGCGCAATCGCTGTCTGGCGGCAACCAGCAGAAGGTGCTGCTAGGAAAATGGGTGGCCACTGCGCCGAAGCTACTTATTCTTGACTCGCCGACTGTGGGTGTGGATGTCGGATCCAAATCGCAGATATACGAGATCATTCGGCAGCTATCTTCACGGGGAATTGCCATTCTGGTGATTTCCGACGAGGAAGAAGAGTTGCTGGCTGTTTGTAACCGTATTGCCATATTCGTGCAGGGTGCGGTAACCACGGAACTTAGTGGCGAGCAGCTCAAGCCAGGTTTCTCTGCCATCTACCGTAATGCTGATCGCAATGGTGTTGGAGTAGTTGATGTGGCTGCCCATCCGACTAACAAGGAGGTGGCTTGATGACGCGGCAAGCCGATAAGGTCCCGCTGCTCAGGGCCAAGAAATTCAATTCCATGGAAAAGACCCTAATGGTCATCATCGTGGCATATGCGATTATCGTCTCCGTAATCAACCCCAATTTCCTTTCGCTCGGTACGCTTGCCGATCTGACTCGCAACGGCACCGGTATGGCGATACTCGCGGCTGGCGTGTATGTAATCATGATTGCGGGTGGCATTGATGTGTCGTTTCCGGCGGTGGCGATTATGTCTGGCTATACGTCGGTGGTCATTGCCGTGCGAACGGGTATTGATTCGATGCTGTTCATCGTGGTTGTCGCAGCGCTTATTGGCGCATTGCTCGGTACTGTCAACGCGCTGCTCATCCATTGGCTGGAATTGCCCACGTTCATTGTGACGCTTGGTACGTCATCGATTTTCTATGGTCTAATGACTACGTTGGTGGGCACTAAACCGGTGACGATAAGCCAGATGCCGAAATCAATGTTGAGCTTTGGTAGATGGAACGTGATTTCTTTCACCGTCAAAGGGCAGCAAAACGGCATTGCGGGCTTCTTCCTCATCGCGGTGATCGTATACGCGGCAGTGTGGTTCGTGATGAATCACACCACACTGGGACACAGTGTTTATGCAATTGGCAATTCCGAGGAATCTGCAAGGCGAGCGGGATTATCGCCATTGCACATCAAGTTGTTCATATATCCGCTCATGGGTGTGCTGGCTGCGCTGATGGCTATCATCTCGTTTTCGAACCTCAAGTTTGTTGATCCGACCAGCATTATGGGTACTGAACTGACGGTGATTGCTGCAGTGGTTATTGGAGGTACCAGAATCACTGGTGGTTATGGCACCCTGCTGGGTACGTTCCTAGGTGTTGCCTTGGTGCAGTTGCTGAACAACACTCTGGTGTTCATGGGTATCCAATCCTCGTGGAACAACCTGTTCATCGGCGCGGTTATGATCGCGGCGGTGGTCGTCATCTATTACGGCGAAAAGCGCCGCAACCGTCGTAACATGTCTTTCCTGGTCTGAGGTGATCATCATGGCACAGCAAACGAAAAGCAAGTCGGGGCGCAGCCCTCGCAGCAACCCGATTGCCGAGTGGTGGAGCGGCGTGGACCGTTCCAGCAAGGTGCTCTATGGAGCCGTTGTGGTGGTTTGCCTAGGGTTTTATATCCTGCTTGGCAATACGCTGTACAACGTCGGTACATTGCAATCCATGGGATTCCAGATTGGCGAGTTCATGTTTCTGGCGCTCGCCATGGGCATTGTGATGCTCACTGGTGGCATCGACCTTTCGGTGGTTGCTAATATGAACGTTTCCGCAATTATCATCGCGTGGATGTTGTCGGGAAACGAAATGGGTCGTCTCGGTTCGCCGTGGGTCTCAATTGCTGTGGCGGTGTTGCTGGGCATCGTCGCAACGGTGGTTTGCGGCATGGTGAACGGTCTTCTTGTCTCGTTAGCCGGCGTCAATCCGATTGTGGCGACGTTGGGTACTCAGCTGTTGTTTACGGGAATAGCTTCTGCGGCAACCAACAGTTCATCAATTGGTGTTGGCGTGCTGGATTACGCGATGCTGGGCATTTCTACGGTCGCCGGCGTACCAGTGGTGTTCCTCATCGGATTGGTGTGCTATCTCGTTGTTGGCTGGATAACCAGCCGCACGAGATACGGTCGTGAACTATATTTCTACGGTTCCAATCCGGTGGCATCGCTGTTCTCGGGGCATCGCGTCAACCGAACGTTGGTCCTCGCCTATGCTGCGGCAGGCATTTTCGTAGGTTTGGCTGCGATGGTCATGGTTGCTCGAGTTAATTCCGCGCGTGTTGGATTCGGTGAAACGTACCTGTTGCAGGCTCTTCTGGTCGTGGTGCTTGCCGGCTTTGACCCGTTTGGCGGCCGTGGTCGGTTTGGCAATCTGCTGTTGGCAGTAATCATGTTGCAGGTGCTGCAGACTGGATTCACCATTCTCAATTTCTCCCCGTTCGTCAAGAACCTTGCTTGGGGTTCTGCTCTGGTGATTGTCATGGTGTTGAGCCGGGCGTTTGAACTGCGAGCAAACCGGACAGGGCGCACAGTGAAAGTCGCGGCGGATACTGCTTCCACTTCGGTCAAGACCAAGGAGTCTAACAATGAGTGAATTATCTAAAGGTGTAGTCGACGCAGCGCAGGCGGAAGGTATTCTGACCGAGCTGAGGCAGACTTTCGATCGTCTGGACTATCAGGCGGTGAATGAAGTCCTCCCCGTTTTGCGGTCTGCGCGTCGCATTGTTTGTGCTGGTGTTGGGCGTGAGGGGCTTACTTGCCGGGCGTTTTGCATGCGCCTCATGCACCTTGGCTACGATAGCCACTGGGTGTGGGATGATACTGCTCCGGCGCTGGGTGAGGGAGATGTGTTTTTCTTCACCTGCGGATCAGGGCAGATCGCACATCTATTGACGATTGCGCAGTTGGCTAAGGATACCGGTGCAACGGTGGTGTGTGTCACTGGCGTGCCGAATAGCGATGCTGCGCGTTTATCCGATCATGTGGTGTTCATTCCTGCATCTGTGTATAAGGGCTCTGGCGATTTGGTACCGACTGTGCAACCCATGGGCACATTATGGGAAACAGCGTCGTGGATCCTGCTTGATGCCATCGTGTACGGACTGCATGAGCGCGATAATATTGGGTACGCGGAAATGGCGGCCCGACACCGCAACTATGAGTAGCGGTCTTTGACGAGGGCGTTAGTGCGCCCGTCTGACATGCAATGTCTGCCTGCAAAACTTGGTGCGGTGGTTTTCTTGTTTTGCGGGCAGGCAATGGGGGCTGCGGACATTTTCTTGGAGATAATCACGCAGCCATTCCTTGGCTTTGACGGTATTGTACCGGGCTCATCCAACCAAGCGACTGTTTGATGCGCT
>JAIHTM010000417.1 GCA_022713905.1 Collinsella sp. | reverse complement strand
CGTAGTGGCGGCGGGGAGGCACGGTGGCCATTATTCGGTGACCGGGATTGGTCAAAATAGTTTGACTATTAGCGGCTAAAATCGCCCGGCGCTAACAACATGGAACTCCCTAGCACCCTGTGCAGCAATGTGTACGACTTCGCGTTTTGCCCCGAGCCCTGCTACGACCGCCTGGTCGATCTAGCCGACCCCGAGGACTGGGGTCCCAGTAACCGCATCCTCAAAAACTATCTGTCGTTCTCGTTTAGCCGCGCGGTGTTCCTGACCGAGCGCGACGTGGACCAGACCGCGCCGTCCAACCTGCCGTTGGTGTTCGATGACGACCGCTGCCTGTTCAACACCGGCCTGTACACGCGCCGTTACGAGACCATCTATGGCCTGTTTGAGCCCAACACCAAGCCCGACGCGCGCCAGCGCTGGTTTTTGAAGGGCTTCTTTAAGGAGAGCGACCCCATGCTGGTCTCGTTTGAGTACCTGCCGTGCCGCGTGCGCTTTGCCGAGGACCCCTCCGAGCTGGTCTTTGACTACCGCCTACCCATCCGCTCCAACATCGACCACATTCTGGGCGACGAGGAAAACCTTACGCGCATTCCCGCCAGCCTGATGGGGGAGGGCAACTCGCTGCTGCTGCGCCGCGCCTTTGAGGGCGCCGTCGTCGAGGCCGCCCGCCGCGCCGCCGCCAACTACACGCTCGCGGTGCCGCAGTTCTACGGCGGCCGGATCCAACTGCTGTTTCCGCTGTGCCTGACCGGAGACAAGCCCGAGCTGGCGCTAACAATCCAGCGCGAGGACGGCTTCTACGCCGCGCGCACCTGCCTCACGCTCGACATGGCCTACAACAACGCGCGACTTATCTGCCGCCCCGAGACCTCGTGGATCAAGCGATAAAGGGCGGTTGAGCTTGGGGTTTGTCGGCTGCCCTGATTGCGGTTGCGCGGTTTGCGCCCACAATTACGTCAACGATTTTAAAATCGGGGGCAAAAAGTTCTTGGTAAACCACGCGCGGCTATGATAGTATCTCTTTTGCCGAAAGGCGACGGGCGATTGGCTCAGGGGTAGAGCATATCCTTCACACGGATGGGGTCACAAGTTCGAATCTTGTATCGCCCACCATCAAAAGCGCAGGTCAGAGGTGTTAAGCCTCTGACCTTTTTCCTTTTGACACCAAGGCCGACACCAAAATCGACTCGAAGTCGTATAAGGCGTCTTTTTTTATCGCGCCCTTTTTTGACCCTTGATTATCAACTTCATCCGAACACTTCCCACATTCATCCGCACATGTGCGGAT
>JAIHTM010000416.1 GCA_022713905.1 Collinsella sp. | reverse complement strand
GTTCTGAGCATGTCGGAGTGCGGCTGCATCGAGGCCTGTGTGAGTTGGCGCAGTTCGGGTTTTTCGCCGTTGCGTCCGGCGGGGATGCCGTTGATGACGCTGACGATGCTGCCCCATGTGTCGGGGCTTACCTGTCCTTTGTTGGCTCCGAGGAACCAGATGCGCGGTGCCGCGTAGAATTCTGCGGTCGCTTCCATGCGCACGAGGGTGCGCAGTCCGAGGTCGGTGAGGGCCATGAGCGGGCGGGTGATGCGGCTGGAGCCGAGGGGTCGGTAGAGCTGCTGGTCGCTGACGATCGGCACGACGGTGGGGCGGTCGAAGCCGGTTTCGATGCGTTCGGCCTGCCATGTGCCGCCGTTGCGGCGGCACAGGTAGACCTTGCCTGGCAGCCATACGTCGAAGCGGGTGATGTAGCCGTCTTTGTCTTTGTCGCGGATGGTCATGGCCGCGCCGATCCTGTCGTTGCCCCAGTCCCATAGGGCGCTGCTCCAGTCGGCGGCGCGGGGCGTGATCCGTATGTCGTCGCCGTCGCCGGAGATGGTCATGAAGCTGCATCCGTTCGGGCGCGTCGATGCCTTCGAACACGGAAAGGTCGGCGAGCGCGCGGACGGCTTTGTTGGGCCAGCCGATCATTGGTTTGGCGAGGGCTTTCATGGCCGGTGGGATGCTGTAGGCGACGCCTTTGTAGTGGTAGTGGGCGAGGTAGTAGCTGGTGCGCAGGGTGTTGCGCGTGTAGTGGCGTCGCCATTGTTTGAGGAGTTCGTTGATGGTGGGCTGGTCGTCGGGGTCCACGCCGGCGATGGTGTTGGCGTAGGCGCTTTCGATGGCGAGCCAGCCGGCTTGTCCGCGCAGGATGGGGACGTCGTCGGTGTTCATGCTTAGTACCATGCTTCCTGTTGTGCGGTGGGGTCTCTTCTGGTGGTCATGGCCCCGTGGAGGGCGAGGGTGACGGCGTTGAGCGGGCTGATGTCGGTGTCGTCGTCGGGTCGGTTCCATCCGAAGAGTCCGTTTTTGCCGATGGGGCGTGTGGTGGCTTTGCTGGCGGCTTGCCAGAGTGGTTGTTGGCCGTCTTCGGGCAGGTGGGTGAGGGTGCCGTCTCTGAGCATGTCCTGGAGGCGTCCGCAGGCGCGGCCCATGTCGGTGGCGGCGGTGACGGTGACGGTGACGCCGGCTTCGGCGAGGTCGGGCAGGAGCGCGGTGGCGGGGCTTTGCCCGTCGATGACGAGCGCGGCGGTTTGTTCCCAGACCTTGTCGATGAGGTTGACGGCCCACATGGTGCCGTCTTGGTTGGTGTCCCTGTATTCGGCGAGTTCGATGTGGGCGGTGCCGTCGTCGTATCGCATGCATGCGCCGATGGTCAGGCGTGTGCGTGTGGGGTTCATGTCGATGCCGAAGCTCATGACGCCGCCTGGACGGCGTTTGTCGATGGTGGCTTCCTCCCATTGGCGGCGGTCGATGGCGCGGCTGAGGGCGTGTTCGTCCCAGATGCCGAGGGCTTCGCGGCGGAAGTCGTCGCCGGTGAGGTTTTCCCACAGGTTGGCGATGGATTCGTCGCTGGTGTGGGCCGGGTAGCTGGGGTTGGCTTTCCTCCATTGGTCGCGGTCGAGTGGGTCGGCGTCGCGGTCGGCGGCGTATTCGACGTAGAGGGTGCTGTGGGTGCGGCCGGCGCGCGTTTTGTCCCTGAGGCGGGTGAATGCTTCGCCGTTGTCCCTTGGGCCGGGCGGGGTGCCCATGTAGATGGTCTGTGGGTTGTAGGCGCGGTTCTGGGTCGGCAGCATCGACGCCATCGCCGAGTCGGACAGGTGCTGGGCCTCGTCGATGACGAGCAGGGCGATCTTCTTGACGCCTCGCA
>JAIHTM010000075.1 GCA_022713905.1 Collinsella sp. | reverse complement strand
TTTGGGCTCCGGTCATATTGCCGATACCAAGCGTTGAGCGACGGTGCTCAACAATCGGAGCCATTGCCCGATCAAATGCGGCGTTGAAAATCTCCTCTTTGCTCTTAAAGTGATGATAGACAGCGCCCTTGGTCATGCCATCGAGGCGGTCGACGATATCTTGAATGCTCGTCCCCTCATAACCCTGCGCGCAGAATAGCTCCAGCGCCGCGTCGAGAATCTTCGCGACCGTCTCCTCGGGGTATTTATTACGACCCATAATCCGTCCATCCGCAACGCAAGCCTTGTGTCTCATTGCAGTATTTTAACGTTGCGAATGGCAGGCGGTCGATTCTACACCGCGGCGGGGCCGTGTTCGCCGGTACGGATGCGGATAACCTCCTCGACCGGCTCGACCCAGATCTTGCCATCTCCAACGGCACCGGTGCGGGCGGCGTTGCAGATGATGTCGACAATGCCGTCGACATGCTCATCGGCACAAATGAGCGTGAACTGCACCTTAGGGATCGTGTTGACAAGCAACTCGTTGCCGCGCACGTATTCCTTCCAGCCATGCTGCGCGCCGCAGCCCTGCACCTGGTTGATAGTCATACCGCGAACATCGGCAGCAAACAGCGCATCTTTAAGAACCTCAAGCTTCTCAGCACGAACGATCGCCGTAATCTTCTTCATAGTGAATTCCTCTCTTTAATAAAAGAAATTGATTGTCCTTCACATGGCACGGCTTTCCCAGGTGCCCGAGATTGCCCCGAAAGAGGAGCGCCACGTACTTCGGTACGCAAGCGACGGTTTGAGGGGCAAGGTCGGGTGCCTGGGAAAGCCGTGCCGCTAATCGAGTCCGGAGAACGAGGGATAGGCGCTCTCGCCGTGCTGACTCGCATCCAAGCCCAGCGCCTCGTCGGCCTCGTCCACGCGCAGGCTGCCGTGGAACAGCACCTTGACCATCGCGGCGATTACCAAGTCGAGCACCAGCACGATAACGACCGTCACCACAATACCCAGAATCTGCGAGACGAGCAGTGACACGTCGCCCGTGTAGAGCAGGCCGCCCTTACCGGTCCACGAAAGCTCCGGCACGCAGAACAGGCCTGTGAGCACGCCACCCAAAATGCCGCCGATGCCGTGGCAACCGAACGCGTCGAGCGCATCGTCGTAGCCAAACTTGGTCTTAAGATGGCTGATGGCCAGGTAGCAGACGGGAGAGACGATCAAGCCCATGACCAGCGCCGCCCACGGCTCGACAAAGCCCGCGCCCGGCGTGACCACCACAAGGCCCGCAACCAGACCGGTGCTGGCGCCCACCAGCGTGGGACGACCGGTGTGCACGCGCTCGACGGCAAGCCACGAGACCATGCCCGCCGCGCTGGCCGTCACGGTGTTGAGGATGGCGAGTGCCGCCACGGCATCGGCCTTAAACTCGCTGCCGCCGTTAAAGCCAAACCAACCAAACCAAAGTAGACCGGCGCCCAGCGCCACAAACGGCACGTTATGCGGACGGTAGCTCACCATGCCAAAACCGCGACGACGGCCGAGCATCAGGCAAAGAATCAGGCCCGTCAGACCGGACGAGATGTGCACCACGTCGCCGCCGGCAAAGTCCAGCGCGCCGATGATGTCGCCGATAAAGGAGCCCTCGCCGCCCCACACCATGTGGGCGAGCGGTGCGTAAACCACGAGCAGCCAAATGCCCAGGAAGACCGACATAGCGCCAAACTTAACGCGCCCGGCAAGGCTGCCCGTGACGATGGCGGCCGTAATCATGGCAAACGCCATCTGAAAGGCGATGTTGATAATCTCCGGATAGACGGCACCATCCGTCGCGGTGCCCTCGGCCGCCTGCAGCACCTGATTGAGCACCGGCAGGCACAGCAACTGGTCAAAGCCTCCAATAAACGGGCTGGAACCGTCGCCGCCGTAGGCCAGCGACCAGCCGGCCACAATCCACAGCACACCCACCAGGCCAATGGCACCAAAGCACATAAGCATGGTGTTGATGACATTTTTGCGCCTAGACAGGCCGCCGTAGAAAAACGCCAAGCCCGGTGTCATTAAAAACACGAGCATGGTGCAGATGAGCATAAACGTTGTCGATCCCGTATCGTACATTCGCTCCCCCTTGGTCGCATGAACGTTGTCAGCGCTCATGATGGAGCCGAGGAGCAACTGGTGTAGACCAGACACGGCGTTGTTAAACGCTGCGTTGTCGAATGGAAACGGTGCCGCAATCTTGGAAACGGCGCGGCAACGGGCGTGAAACGAACGGGAAACGTGCGAGCGAAAGGGGCGCGCCCGGCCCGGCCCCGACTAGCGACGGAACAGCTCGCGAGCGCGGTCGCGGAGGTCGGTAGCTCGGATGATGCCTTCGTAGCGGTTGATGCGCAAGCGCGGAAAGGCATTGAAGAAGCGCAGGTCGCGACGGCTGAGCGACACACTCGGCACCGGACGGTTCGCGCGCCTGCCGGCACGGAGACGGGCGAGTGATGGATGGGGCACGTTCGGCGCGGCATCGGCCACGCGGCGGGCAGCGAGCGCCAGGCCGCGAGCACCATCCGAGATAAACGTCGGCATCGAGGCCTTCTCGCGCAGGGCATCGAGCGCCGCGTCGCCCAGCTCGGCCAGCCACGCGTTAACGGCACGACTGCGGATATGCGTCTGTGCCACCGAGTCAATCGTCGAATCGGGAATACGTTCGAGCATGGAGTCAGACGCATCGGCAAGCGACTCATTGATGCGGTCGGCAAGGTCGGCACGCACACGCTCCAGTTGATCGGACAGGCGGCGCCAACTGGCCAACGAGCACACTGCATCGACCATCATCGCGACCGCGACGATAAAGGCGGACAGCCGCACAATCAGCACCGGCAAATGGCCGAGCAAGCCCAACACCGCCGGTTCCACTACGCGGCAAATGCACAACGCACCCAAGCCAAACGCGCAGGCCCAGTACAGGCAGATACGCCCGTGCAGGTTAAACGGCAGGTGCGAATAGTCCCAAAAGCGAGCGCCTGTTGTCTTTTCCAATAGAAGGCCCACACTGCACTCGATTACGCTGCATACAAGCGCCGCGGCAACAAACTGGCTCGGGGCATCCGGAATCCCACGCAGCAAAAGCCAGCAGGCAATGCCGCCCACACCATAGATAGGGCAACACGGTCCCAGCAAAAACCCACTGTTGGCAAAGTGTCCGTGGTTGAGCATGGCGCAGACTGTCGATTCCCATGCCCAGCCGCAAAAACCGTAGAAGGCAAACGAGAGCACCAGTGCCGAAAGCGGGCAGGCGGCAAGCATCGCGCCGTCAAAGGACATGTCGATTGCGGTCCCCACCGTCTACCCTCTCCTCTTTTCACTCGATGCTTTACTCACGCTATCGTCCGTCTCGTCCTTGCGCGGCAGGCGGCCGGCGACCGTCTCACGCAGAGCACACCATTTATCCGCCAGACAAACAATCCACGCCTCGCGACACGTCGGCGGCACCGGCACCAGCGGAAACATATGCCGCACGATAATATTCCGCTCTCGCGGCGTCAGCTCAAAATCTTCCTCGGCACGCGCCAGGGCAAAAAACGGATGTCGAAATCCGTGCAGTCGATGGCTCGGGTCGGGGTCGTGCCAGTCATAGAGAAAGTAATCGTGCAGCAGGGCCCCGCGCAGCAACGAGGCGCGGTCGACCGAGACACCGACGCGGCCCAGGCGCTCGGCAAAGGACAGGCTCGCCCGCGCCACCGAGGTCACATGTGCATAGACCGTCACGTCGCCATGCTGGATAAACTCGCGCGTCAGGTCCAAGCGGCCTGCCTGGGCCAGCTGGCGGGCGGCATCGTCGACCTCGTGCGCGACTGTCTCGGCACGAACGGCATCGGACATGCTGCCTCCTTCCAGCGGCTCACGGCGGCAAGCCACGGCCTGCACGTATTGAAAAAATCATCATCGAATGTATCAGTATGGCATCGGACAAAACGTTTTGCCCCACCAGTTGTCGAATTACCGCGCCGCCGTCACATATCAAACGCCAAAATGTGCGAGACTGTCTTGTGCAATTGTGTCGGCCGAGGGAGCGCCGGCGCTCGATTCGCATGGAGTAACCCACAACGATGCTGCTTACGCAAACGACAACGCCCGAGGACGTCAAGGCTCTCGACCGCGCCGAGCTTCCGCTGCTCTGCGGCGAGATTCGCCACGCCATCCTCGAAAGCTCCGCCGCTGTCGGCGGACACGTTGCCCCCAACCTAGGCGTCGTTGAGCTCACGGTCGCGCTCCATCGCGTGTTTAACTCCCCCATCGACAAGATTGTCTTTGACGTTTCGCACCAGACCTACGCCCACAAGGCGCTGACCGGGCGCGCGTATACCTATATCGATCCGGAACGTTTTGGCGAGGCTTCTGGCTTTGCCAATCCCGACGAGTCCGAGCACGACCTGTTCGCCATGGGCCACACCTCCACATCGGTGAGCCTGGGCTGCGGCTTGGCACACGCCCGCGATCTGGCGGGCGACAGCTACAACGTCATCACCATCATTGGCGACGGCTCGCTTTCGGGCGGCTTGGCGTTTGAGGGCTTCAACAATGCCGCCGAACTCGACAGCAACCTGATCATCATCGTCAACGATAACGACCAGTCCATCGCCGAGAACCACGGTGGCCTCTATCGCAATCTGGCCGAGCTGCGCACCAGCAACGGCACCTGTGAGCGCAACGTTTTCCGCGCGATGGGACTCGACTACCGTTATTTGGACGCCGGTAACGACGTGTTGGCCCTGGTCGACACGCTGCAGGAACTGCGCAATATCGATCATCCCATCGTGCTGCACGTCTCCACCGCCAAGGGCAAGGGCTTTGAGCCGGCCCAGAGCGACCCCGAACGCTGGCACCACGTGGGTCCGTTTGACATGGCGACTGGGCGCAAGCTTTGCCCGGGCCATCCGAGCGAGCCTGCGCCGCGCACCTATGCCGACATTACGGGCGAGGCGCTCAGCGCCGCCATCGAGCGCGATCCGCAGGTCGTGGGCATCACGGCCGCCACACCCTACATCATGGGCTTTACACCCGAGCTTCGCGCTGCCGCCGGCAAACAGTTCGTCGATGTGGGCATTGCCGAGGAGCACGCCGTGACCTTTGCCACCGCGCTTGCGCGCTCGGGCGCCAAGCCAGTCTTTGGTGTGTACGGCACGTTTTTGCAGCGCGCCTACGACGAGCTGTGGCACGATCTGTGCCTCAACGACGCCCCGGCAACCATTTTGGTGTTTGGTGCGTCGATCTTTGGCACCACGTCCGAGACGCACCTTTCGTTCTTTGATATTTCCATGCTGGGCGGTCTTCCCAACATGCACTACTTGGCGCCGGCCTGCATGGAGGAATATCTGTCCATGCTGAGCTGGTCGCTCGACCACCGCGAGCATCCCGTGGCGATTCGTGTGCCTGGTATTGGCCTGGTGAGCCGTCCCGACCTTGCGCCTGCCGAAGACACCGACTACAGCGCCATTCGCTACAACGTGGTGCGCCAGGGTCGCGACGTAGCAGTGCTCGCGCTCGGCGATTTCTTTGAGCTGGGCGAGCGCGTGGCAAACCGTCTGACCGCCGAGTACGGCATCGAGGCCACGCTCGTCAACCCGCGCTTTGCAACCGAGCTCGACCGCGAGTTCCTCGACAGCCTTGCCGCCGAGCATCGCGTTGTCGTCACCCTCGAGGACGGCATCTTGGACGGCGGCTGGGGCGAGCGCGTGGCATGTTATCTAGCATGCACGCCGTTGCGCACGCGCACCTTCGGCATCGCCAAGGGCTTCCCCGACCGCTACGACCCCAACGAACTGCTCGCGCAGAACGGCATGACGGTCGAGAACATGGCCGCCGAAGCCGCAAGGCTTCTCAACGAGTAAAAAACCTCCGCAAGGGAAGCACCCCTGCGGAGGTTTTTATTTTCGCGGCGCGATTATCTCAGTCTGTAACACCTAGGGCCCGAATTCCCGTCTACCTGTTACAGATCTTGACAAGACGTCTTAGTCCCTGGCCTTTGTCTCAATCTGTAACAGATAGAGACCTTTTGTCCGTCCAGTTGTTACAGATCGAGACATTCGAATTCCCCTGAAGAGAAAATCTCAATCTGTAACAGTTACTCGGCAAAAACGGCTGCAGATGTTACAGATCGAGACAAAGCAGCAAGGCAACTAACGGTAGCTGTTCTTGAGAATTTTGACGACGTCGGGGTCGGTCAGCGTCACGGGGTCGTGGCTGAACAGGACGCCGTTGGTCGTCAGAGCGTTATGCGCGATGGCCGGCAGCTCTTCGACCGTAATCCCCCACTCGCTCATGGCGAGGTCTGCCACATGGCAAGCCTCCATCAGGCGCGTGAGCTCAATCACAAAATCGTGCGGATCATCCGCGGCGGCATTGCCCATCAGGCGCGCCATGTCGATATAGCGCTCGGGTGCGGCACCGTGATCGATCATCCACGTGTGATAGGCACGGGCAATCATAATAAGGCCGGCGCCGTGCGGTAGGTCGTGATGATGCGCGCTCACGCCATGTTCAAGACCGTGCGAGCCCGTGGTGCCCGAGGCATCCATAGCATAACCGCCGAGCGTGTTGGCAAACGCAAGGCTCGAGCGCGCCTCCAGGTCATCGCCATTATTAACGCACGTAGGCAGTGCCGCGGCGGCACGGCGAATGCCTTCGCGGCAAACCATGTCACCCATGGGCGTGTTGGTATTTGAGATGTAGCACTCAACACAATGGAACAGGGCGTCGAATCCCTGATAGGCGGTCAGACGTGCCGGAACGCTCACCATGAGCTCGGGATCAACGATCGAAAGCACCGGGAACAGGCGCGGATCGCCCAGACGAAGCTTCTCATCATTTTCTTCGCAGGACAGAACACCGCCTGCATCGACCTCGGAGCCGGTACCCGCCGTGGTGGTCACGCAAACAAGCGGCAGCGGATCGTTGGGGATCGGCAGGCCGAGCGCAGTGCCGCCATTCACAAAGTCCCAGATGTCACCGGGGCACTCGTTGCCCTCGGTATCGGCATGCGGGTTGGTCGCCACCGCGCAGATGCCCTTGCTGCCGTCCATGACCGAGCCGCCGCCGAGCGCCAGGACAAAGTCGCAGCCATGGGTACGCGCCACCCAGCCACCCGCGTTGACGGTATCGCGCAGCGGGTTAGGCTCAATGCGATCGAACAGCTCGTGCGCCACGCCGGCGCGTTCGAGCTCAGCCTCCACGCGCCTTAAGTATCCAAAGCGCTTGACCGAGTTGCCGCCGGTCGTAACGATGAGCGCTTTGGTGCCGGGCAGCTTCTGCGCACCCAATTCGCTCAACTTGCCCGCACCAAACAACACCTTGGTCGGTGCGAAAAACGAATAACCGTTCATACGCGATCTCCTTACTTATATATGCGTCGCGTTGCCGCCATTATAGCGACCGCTGCGAGCGATCATGCCGTCGGCAAAACGCTATCTCAGCCGTAATAATCGACGTTTCCCCAGATAAAACCTACTAAAATAAACCTGTCCCTTTTTAGTAGGTACAATAACCTATAAGGTAAGTATGTTTCTGAGTTATTTCGTGTTGACCTATTTGAGCGGGATAGGGTATAACTCTACTCAACCGCTAGGGATTTTATTGAGAAAGGTGTTCTACCATGAGCAAGAACCTCTCCCAGCAGGTCGTTCTCGACCGCCGCGGCTTCGTTGCCGCCACCTTCGCAACCGTCGCCGGCCTTGGTCTTGCCGGCTGCTCCGACACCAGCGCCGAGGCCGACAAGGGTTCCGCCGCCGGCTCCTCCAAGAGCTCCGAAGATACCGAGGCTTCCACCACGCTCGACGCCAAGGCATTCGACAAGCTCGTCGACAACGGCCCCAAGGCCGATGACGACGCCATCGCTGCCAGCACCTGGGCCACGGCCGTTAAGGACGCCGGCGTCTTTAAGATCGGTGGCGTTCAGACCTCCACGCTCTTCTCCCTCCTCAACGAGAAAGACGGTCAGACCCGCGGCTTCGATGCCGGTATCGCACAGCTCCTGTCCAACTACATTCTGGGCGAGAACAAGGTCGAGATCACCCAGGTAACCTCGGACACGCGTGAGTCCGTCCTGCAGAACGGCCAGGTCGACGCCGTCTTCGCCACCTACACCATTACCGATGAGCGCAAGAAGCTCGTCTCCTTTGCCGGTCCCTACTACTACACGCAGCAGGCCATCCTGGTGCTCGCCGATAACGACGACATCAAGAGCGTTGACGACCTGGCCGACAAGAACGTCGCCGTCCAGTCCGGCTCCAACGGCCCTGCCATCCTGGAGGAGTTCGCCCCCAAGGCCAGCCAGCAGGAGTTCAAGACCGACGAGGAGGCCCGCCAGGCACTCCAGCAGGGCCGCGTCGATGCCTACGTCATCGATAACAACATGCAGCAGAGCGCGCTGGTCCGCGAGCCCGGCAAATACAAGATCGCCGGCAAGCCCTTCGGCAGCAAGGAGCCCTATGGCATCGGCCTGCCGCTCGATTCCGACGGCGTCGCCTTCGTTAACGACTTCCTTAAGAAGATCGAGGACGATGGCACCTGGACCGAGCTGTGGCAGATCTGCATCGGCGACCGTACGGGCGACACCAACGTTCCCGAGCTGCCCGAGATCGGCGCCTAGGCAACGAGCCTGGTAACGGCCGCAACGAAACCATATGGAAACGCACGATGCGCTTTATTGCGATAAACTGTTTCCTTACTAAGTTGTCGGGGCTTCCGTACACACGGGGGCCCCTTTCCTTATCGGCGGGAGGTCCGCATGAGTCTCTCCGAGCTCTGGTCGCTCTATGGCCAGAACTATATCGACGCGCTGCTCGCAACCTGGGGCATGACGCTTGAGTCGTTTGCCATCGCCATGGTGCTGGCCGTCGCCGTCACCGTGATGCGCGTGTCGCCGCTCAAGCCGCTGCGCGTCTTTGGCGACCTGTATGTCCAGGTCTTCCGTAACATCCCCGGCATCGCGCTGCTTATCATCGTCGTCTACGCGCTGCCGCCGCTCAAGGTCGTCCTGCCCTACCGCACCTGCGTTATCGTCGCCACGGTCCTTTTGGGCTCGGCCTTTGGCTCCGAAAACTTTATGAGCGGCATCAACACCGTCGGCGTCGGCCAGGTGGAAGCAGCCCGCTCGCTGGGCATGAGCTTTAACCGTATCCTCGCCAAGATCGTGATACCGCAGGCACTGCGCTCAAGCGTGCTGCCCATGACCAACCTCTTTATCGCCGTCATGCTCACCACCGCGCTCGGCAGCCAGGTGCCGCTTAAGCCGCAGGAGCTCACCGGCGTGGTGAGCTACATCAATACCCGCTCGCTCGGCGGCGTCGCCGCGTTCTTCATCTCGGCGCTCGGCTACCTGGGCACGGCCTTTGTGGTGAGCCACATTGGCAACTACATCGATAAGAAGGTGAGGATCCTCCGATGAGCAAGCACTCCACCTCCGCGCTCACCATGCGCGATGCGCTCTACGAGGCTCCCGGCCCCAAGATGCGCACCAAGATTCGCATCGGCACCGCCATCTCGCTTGTTGCCGTCGCCGCACTCGTCGTCCTGGTACTGCAGCGCTTTTATGTGACCGGTCAGCTTTCGGTCCACTACTGGTATTTCTTTACGCACCTCACCACCTGGAAGTTCTTGCTTGCCGGCTTTGAGGGCACCGTCAAAGTCGCACTCACCGCTGGCGCCATCGCGCTGGTGCTGGGCTTGGCCCTTATGCTCGGCCGTACCAGCGACATTAAGCCGCTGCAGCTGGTCTGCCGCGTGCTCACCGATTTCTTCCGCGGCGTGCCGAGCCTGCTGTTCATCTACTTCTTCTTTTTGGTGCTGCCCCAGTACAAGATCGCGCTGCCATCGTTTTGGATGCTCACGCTTCCCGTCGCGCTCGCTGCCGCCGGCGTACTCGCCGAAATCTTCCGCGCCGGCGTCAACGCCGTACCGCGCGGGCAGGTCGAGGCGGCCCAGGCGCTCGGTCTCTCCAAGGCTAAAATCACCTTTAAAATCGTATTGCCGCAGGCTATTCGATTTATCATTCCGTCGTTGATTTCGCAGCTTGTGGTCGTGGTCAAGGACACCACCGTCGCCTATGTGGTGAGCTACCCCGACCTCATGCAAAACGCCCGCGTGCTCATTACCAACTATGATGCACTCGTATCGGTCTACTTGGTGATCGCGGTCATCTACATCCTCATCAACGTCGCGATCAGCAAGGCTGCTGTCTACGTTTCGCACAAGACCGGCGCGACCATCATCCGCTAACGCTTTACCATTTCGAGTCATAAGGAGCCGAGCACCATGGCACAGAGCACTTCTACTTCTGGCAACCAGCCGCTTATCGAGCTCAAGCACGTCGATAAGCACTATGGCGACCTGCACGTTCTCAACGACATCAACCTGTCGGTCGTGTGCCGCACCATCAACCGCCTGGAAACCATCGACTCGGGCGAGATCCTCATCGAGGGCGAGCCCCTGCCGCAGGAAGGCAAAGACCTTGCCCGCATGCGTGCCGAGCTGGGCATGGTGTTTCAACAGTTCAACCTGTTCGCACATATGACCGTACTGCAGAACGTCATGCTGGGGCCGGTCGACGTGCTGGGCGTGTCCAAGGATGAGGCTCGCGAGCGCGCCATGGACCTACTGGGCCGCGTGGGCGTTGCCGAGCAGGCCGATAAGGCGCCCGCACAGCTCTCGGGCGGCCAGCAACAGCGCGTGGCCATCGCCCGTTCACTCGCCATGCAGCCCAAGGCCATGCTCTTTGACGAGCCCACAAGTGCCCTTGACCCCGAGATGATCAACGAGGTGCTCGAGGTCATGGTGCGCTTGGCGCAGCAGGGCATGACGATGATCGTCATCACGCACGAGATGAACTTTGCCCGCCGCGTGGCCGACCGCGTCGTGTTTATGGCCGACGGCCAGATCGTGGAAACCGGCACGCCCGACGAGTTCTTCGACCACCCCCAGACCAAGCGCGCCCAGGACTTCCTCAACTCCATCAAGGGCCACTAGCCCAATTGCCACGCGGGCAAATTCATCACCAGCGTTTGTCCCGCGCCACCCCTATGCCATGTCCACCCGGATTCGAAAGCCGCACCCATGATCGGAACACGTACTTCCTCGTCCTATACCCCGCACGTCGACGTTGCCCCCGCCGACCGTCCGCTCATCCTCGTCGCGCCGCGCTGGGAAGAGGCAAAACCGTTTTTGAGCGAGACGCTCTCCCCCAACGAGGAAATCGCAAGTGTCTTTGTCGATGCCATCCTTGCCGCCGGTGGCCTGCCGCTGCAGATGTCTATTACCGAAGACGTCGATGTTATCCGGCATTACGTCGATATCGCCGACGGCATCGCCATTCCCGGCGGCCCGGACGTCAACCCCAAACGCTGGGGCGACGAGCGTCCTTACGACCCCACGCTGTGCTGCGAGATTCGCGACCGTTTTGAGTTTAAGCTGGTTAACGAGGTGCTTCGCGCCAAGAAGCCGCTCTTTACCACCTGCCGAGGCACGCAGCTGCTCAATGTCGCCACCGGCGGCACCCTGTGCATGGACGTGCCGAGCCTGGGTGCGCGCGAGGGCCGCACGCAGTGGCGCCATACCCACGTGCTCAACGATCCCGTGCACCCCGTCGAGGTCGTGCCGGGCTCGCTGCTGGAGCGCGCGGTTGGCGGGCACAGGCTGATCCAGACCAACTCGGCACATCACTGCTGCGTCGACCGTCTGGGTAAAAGCACGCGCTTGGTCGCCAAGGCAACCGACGGCGTTCCCGAGTGCATCGAGGTCGAAGGCCAGCCATTCTGCCTGGGCGTGCAATGGCATCCTGAGTACACCTGGCAGACGCTCGAGACCGACTTTAACCTGTGGAAGTCGTTTGTCGAGGCAGCGGCAAAGGTTAAGCGAGCCCGCTAGCTCGCAAATCACATAGGCTTAAACCTTCCATGCTAGGGGGGGGCGGACACCAGCCACGGTGCCCGCCCCCCTGTATTTGGTATGCTCGGTATGATTATCCTTCACAAGCAATCAAAGAAATCTCGACCGCAATTGGTCGACGGTAAAGCAAATGGTGAAAACGCTTGCTACGTTTATTAGGCAGTCAATTAAAATCGAGGTGCATTGACCATCCTCCAACGGGGTCACGCCACAAATCCACATGAGCATCGAGGCTGGAAGCGGAAGCACGGAATTGGCCCCGAGCTGTATGTAGATCGCTACAACGTTGACAAGTAGCAGCATGCCAATCGGACCGAAGCCGGACCCAAAATAGGAAACAACAATCACGCAAGAGACCACGTATGCGAGGCAGACCGCACTCGCCAGAAGAAGTCGATCGCAAAACATATTCAGGTTGAAACACTGTTGAGCATCCAAAACGATTGCGCAGTTAAGGCAGTACAAAACGACACTCGACAGGATAAACGCGCCCAAAAGGGCAAAAGAAGACAGCACCACTCGCGCAACGATAGCGCACACACGCTTCCCTCCCCGAGCCTCCGACAACCCCCACGGTTCCTCAATAAAGCCCGAACTGACAAAGCGCGGCACAACGCAAGCCGCGATGAACGGAAAGAACAATGCATGAGCCAGCGGGGCTACGTTGAACAGCAGACCGCGAAAAACCTCTGCATTACCAAATAGAAGGACATCCTCTGCCGATAGCCGAAGCGTCGGGTCTGGGAAAAAGCCCAAGAAACTGTTCTCACGGAGGCTACAGAACCACATCGGGAAAGAATTAAGCTGCAATACCACCATGCACGCATAAATTACCAGGATTAAGGCGTACGTCCATTTGCTCACATGCTTCAATTCTGAATGAAGGAATCTTCTAGTCTGACGAGCCATTGAGCACACCCCCAGCACGAAAGCTCACGAGAGCGTAAATCAATACCGATAGACAGCTGGCTGCCGCGCCATACCCCAGAAGCGCCAGCTGCCCCATATCGCTATACCCAAGGGCACATCCGACTCCAAGGTACGGCCCCGGAAGAAAGAAGATCCATCGCAAGGACGGTATGGGCGTCTGAAGGTAAGTTCCGTAGAGCGTCAAGCTCATGACAAATCCAACTATCACCACGGCCCCGCTCAATACAGCGCTGCCCGTAATCCGATAGATGGTCACCGTCTCCAGCGCAACCGATATCACCAATGCGGCGTTGACTATCATTGCAGGCAAAAATGCAGCCAGCATGCCATGCACGTAGTTTTGCCCTCCACGTGTTACGGCTATGGCAAAAAGAAGAAGGCAAAGCGCACTATATGCTGCGCCAATCATGAAAGCAGACGAAAATGCATGTGCTAGAGCGCCATTAAAGCGGGCGAGACCTCTTGCCATAGAAATTCGGTATCCCTCTTCATAGCCGCGCTCCTGTAAAATCACCAGACAAACGATGAGTGGGACGAACAGGGATGTACCGGCAAAAGCGCTGCGCACAAGGGACTCATCGGGTGCAGAGGGATCGATTACATTCCAACAGAAGCCAATCTCCTCCCCAAAAACGCTATTGCCAAAGGCGAGCAACGTTGTTCCGTTTTTTAGAAAGATGCCGAAGAGAAGGCCGAACGCCAGCATAAGCGCAAGACCAAACTTCGCCGGAAATATCCTGTACAAACGCATCATGTCCGCCTTTATGGGATGGATCGCCCGCTTCATAGCGAGACCGCCTTCATCAGGCGCCTGTAATACTCTTTTAGGGATGGCGCCTCATCCCTTATGACGTCCATCGATTCCTTTTTTAGCAGTTCGCCGTCATGAATAAACAGGCAGCTTGTTGCAACCGATGCCAACTCATCTAAATCATGGCTAGAGATGAGCATGGTCTTACCCTGCTCTCGATTTAATCGACCGATAAGGGCCCATATACTCTCGATGCCCAACGGATCCAATCCATTTGCCGGCTCATCGAAAATTAGTACGTCGGTGTCGCCCAATAAAGCCGTAGCTATATCCAGTCGCCGTTTCATTCCCAGAGAAAAACTGCTCACGCTCTTTTTCTCATCGACGTCCAGCCCGACTAGGCCCAAGACGCGAGGAACCTCACGTTTCTCATCGAGCCCCCATTCCGCACATCGGATCCGAAGATTCTCAGCCGCACTGAGGGATTGGTATGCTCCGCTGGAATCTGGCACATAGCCGACACGCGTCCGCATCAGGCTCAGCTCTTTTTTCGACTTGCCTCCAAAGAGCTCCACGCTCCCCGACGATGGCTCGCAGAGGCCCAAGACGATTTTAATAAGCGTGCTCTTGCCCGCACCGTTTGCACCGACAAGGGCACAGAGCTCAGACTGATCCACCTCGAAGGAAACGTCATGTAACACACGCCGTTTTCCATAGCGCTTTGACACCTTTGATAACTTTATCGCTGATGCGTTCATTGGCCTCCCGTTCTGCTTGATAGCAAAACCGCTCATATCGTTCCTTCTTTTCTTTATCGTTTTTCCTAGTTGTTATTGTTTTTCGATAACTCATATTTGTCAAGATAATCTAGAAGAAAGAACCCGTGTTAGACACGGGCCCCTTTACGCTGATATTTCGTTATAGCTGTTCGCTCTATGCTACTCGTCGCTCAAATCGACAGCGAAGACTGATGTCGGAAGCGACGCCTCGTTGCCTCCGCCGTCCCGCATCTGTCTCACGACATTTTTTGCGCGCTCGACAATAAGCTCCTCAAGCTCTTTCTCGCTCACGCGCTGAATAATATCTCCCGGTTGACAATCAAGCTCATCACAGATATCGAGAAGCGTCTTTAGGCGAATAGCTTTTATCTTTCCGTTTCTAAGCTTTGAAATATTAGCCGGAGTATGCCCCGTCGCCCGAATCAGATCAGCGCTGGTCTTTCCGGTCTTAAGCAGCTGCGTCTCAAGCTCGATGATGAGATAGCTCATGTTTCCTCCTACACAAGCTCGTCAGACTGCTCTTGGAGCAGTGAGGCATAACTCCAGATCGCCGAGATAAACAAGCAGACAACTGCGCCGATAAACGACCCCGCATCAAAGGTAGCGCCTTGGCAAATCTCAATAACGAAGGAATGAGGCACGATGTAAAGCTCCAGTCCGCCAATGGTGAGATTGACCGATCCGTAGGCACCAACAAACGAAACCGCGGCGTTAACAGCAAGAGCAAGGGCAAGAACACGGATAAGCCGCACATGCGCCCTGGTAAAAGGCGAGACGCCCCGCGAGATGTTACGGCTGATCCCACACAAAACGACAAGCGAAATACCCACGACGAGTGCCAGGCACAGTCCGCTTGGGATAACGATGCACCCGCCATCGAGAAGCGTCACGACGCCGAAAGAATCGACAGAAGCAACGTTTTCAACCGTATACCAGATCACGTAAACAACCAACGCGGCAAAAGCGACGAGCATTCCCGCAAAAATGACCGTCATGCAAAAACCGAGCTTCCTGATATTTTCGCGCGCCTTGGCAATACGCTGAACGCTATTGGACATACACTCACCCTCGTCGACCCTATCGTTATTCGAATAGTTTATCGAACAACGATATGGATTGCATGTACAAAGCCCAGCTAATGCGCATAGGCCATTTACCAACCCGGAGGGGTGAGCGTGGATTTTCAGACACCTACCGAACGAGAGTGGATAATCTCCCACTTTGAGGCCGCCACAGGGCCAAAAACGGGAGATTATCCACTCTCATAGTCATCAAAGATTGCAAGCTCTTATTCAGCCGCCTCGCGCAGGGCAGCCATCGTTGCCGCATACTGCCTACGCAGCGCATGCATACCCTCGCGAGCACCGGTAACGTCATCGGCATCGCGCAACGCCTCGGTCACCACGACCGCCGGCTCATACAGATTGTCGAACCCCAGGTTCTGGCTCACACCCTTAAGCGTATGCACGGCCATAAACGCACCCTCAACGTCCCCTGCCGCCATAGCGGCCTCCAGCTTGTCCATGCTCTCGTCATCCAAGAACTTAAGGGCAAAGCGGGCGAGCATCTCCTCGCCCATCAGGCGAACGCTGGCACCGTTGTAATCGGCGCCGATCTTCTCATACGCTTCACGCATGGAACCCATGAATTAAAACTCCTTCGGTCAAACTAAATCGTGGGGAACGCAACGACGTCGGCAGGACGTGCCAACGTTTCGGCAATACGGTCTTGCACCTCGAGCAGGCAGTCGAGCAGTAGCGGGTTAAACTGACCGCACTTGCCGTCCAGGATCATTTGAATCGCTTCCTGGTGCGGGATGGCATCCTTGTACACGCGCACGCTCGTGAGCGCGTCGTATACGTCGGCCACCGAAACCACCTGCGCGGCAATGGGGATCTCGTCGCCCTTAAGGCCGTCGGGATAGCCCTTGCCATCCCAGCGCTCGTGGTGCCAACGTGCGATCTGGTACGCATATTCCAGCAAGGAATTGCCGGCATGTTGGTGACCCAGCTCAAACAGCATGTCGGCACCGAGGGTGGTGTGCGTCTTCATGATCTCGAACTCCTCGGACGTCAGGCGTCCGGGCTTGTTGAGGATCGCGTCGTCGATCGACATCTTGCCGATATCGTGGAGCGCCGAGGCCATGGCGATCGTGGAGCGCTGTTCGTTGTCGAGCGGGAACTTGTCGCTGCGATGCACCAGGCAGCCCAGCAGCAGCTCGGTCAGCTTTTCGATATGCGTGACGTGCAGGCCGCTCTCGCCGTTGCGAAGCTCCATGACGCCGGCCATGATATCGATGAGCATGCGACTGTTCTTGACGCGCTCGTTGTACTGCTGGGACAGCAGGTTCGTCAGGCGGCGCTGTTTGGCGTATAGGCGGATGGTGTTGCTTACACGGCGGCGCACGACACGGGAGTCAAACGGGCGGTTGATATAGTCCGAGGCGCCCAGCTCGTACGCGCGCAGAACCATATCATCGGAATCTTCGCTCGAAATCATGATGACAGGCAGATTGTCGATACCCGATCGGCGCGACAGATCGGCCAGTACCTCAAAGCCGCTCGCGCCCGGCATGACAATGTCCAGCAGCACGAGCGACAACTCATCGCCATAACGGTCGACCATATCGAGCGCCGTACGACCGTTATCGGCCTCGAGGATGCAATACTCGTCCTTGAGCATCTCGCTGAGAATGGCTCGGTTCATCTCGGAGTCATCGACGATAAGCACCGAAGGCTTTTCGCTTGGCTCTGTTAGACCAGGATTGACATACATGTGTCCCCACGGTGCCATATCTTTGACCCCGTAGACCGCGATGATGGGGGCAGCATGAACGCCGAAGAC